>NZ_DJDC01000197.1:0-6883 GCF_002430855.1 Acinetobacter sp. UBA5934
ATCCCCATACTTGCCAGTAAAGAAATCACTGCCGACCCCCCATAACTCATCAGTGGCAGAGGATCGCCAGTCACAGGCAGAATTCCGCTTGCCATACCGGAGTTTAAAAATACAAAGAAAAAGAACGTCAGCCCGATAGCACCCGCATATAATCGTCCAAAATTATGGAAGCTATTTAAGCCAATCATTAAGCAACGAATAATAATGGCCGCAAACAGACTAAATAATAAGAACACACCAATAAAGCCATATTCTTCAGCATAAGCCGACATAATGAAATCGGTATGATGTTCAGGCAAGTAACCCAAATGCGACTGTGTTCCGGTTAAATACCCTTTACCGGTTAAACCACCCGAACCGATCGCAATTTTAGACTGAATAATGTTACAGCCTGCCCCCAAAGCATCCGACTCCGGATCAAACAAAGTCAGAACACGTTTCTTTTGATAGGTTTGCAGTACAAACATCCAGAGAATGGGCGCTACAACCGCTAAAGCCGTTAGTGCTCCCAAAATTAATCGCCAAGACATTCCGCACAGGAACAAGACAAAAACACCAGGAATAATCAGACCAATGTTTAAGTCAGGCTGTAGAGCTACCAGTACAAACGGAATCATCATGAAGATGAGTCCGGTCACAATCTGCAAAAATGTAGGTGGAAATGCACGACGCGAAAAATACCACGCCATCATCAGCGGCATGGCAAATTTCATGATTTCACTCGGCTGCATACTGCCAATGCCCGGAATGGTCAGCCAGCGCTTCGCCCCTAAACGCGTATCCCCAATGACCAATACCAATGCCAAGAGCACCATGCCCAGCATATAAAAATATGGACTGACCGCCTGATAAACTTTTGGCGGAACCTGGGCACAAAGAAACATGATAATAAAACCCACACCAAAACTGGTCGCCTGGCGGATCACCATACTGCTATCCTGCATGGTGGCACTATAAACCACCATCAATCCCAACATTGAATTCAATAAAAGAAAAGAAAGTAGCCACGGATCCAGGTGCAGTTTGGCCCATCTGGATGAATCATGTTTAATGCTTCTACCATCACGTAAAGAGTGACGTAAAAAACGATACTGGGGTGATGGTATCATTTGGAATATTTTAACGTTTAGATGAGGTGAGAAATTATAAAATTAAAGCGATGTAGATAATATATCTGTAGCCAATTTTATTCTACTTTTGCGACATTAAAATCAGTTTGGCCAGCTCCAGATCATCAGCATAGGTAATTTTAATATTATCTGATCGGCCCTGTACCACTTTTACCTGCCGACTTACATATTCCAAAGCGCTAGCCTCGTCAGTAATGCTGATGCCATCCTGCAATGCTTTTTCAATCGCATGCTTTAACATGCCCAGCTTTGAAATTTGAGGGGTTTGTGCTTGCCATAAATGATCGCGACTGACCGTCTTCGCAATCACATTTCCCTGTTCCACATATTTTAAAGTATCACGCACAGGAATCGCCAAAATTGCGCTGCAATTCTCCTGCATGGCAGTATTAACCAACCGTTGCAAACAATCCTGGGTTACACAAGGCCGCGCGGCATCGTGGACAAACACCCAATCATCTTCAGCTGCAAATTCTTTAAGATAGGTTAAGGCATTCAGCACCGAGTTGACGCGTTCTGCACCACCAGAACAAAAATGGGCTTTTTCAGGATGGGATAATGCCAAGGTTTTTGCAACATCATCCTGTGCACCAATAGCCAGCACATAACCTTCCAAAGGTAACTGATTCAAACGTGCAACAGTATGTTCAAGTACAGTTTGATCTTGAATCTGTTGATATTGTTTAAGTTCAGTTTTAGAAAAACGGCTTCCAGAACCAGCGGCAGGAATAACTGCCCAAATTTTATGGTGCACTTTCTACTGGTGCTCCAGTTTCATTTTCATTGGTTCTTAAATCAACTTTGGCATTTGGATCAATATAAATCGGTTTATAGTGTGTACCAATGGTGCTCATTTGCACAAAAGTTTCATGTGGCTTAATCAAGCCCAAGTCTAAACGTGCATGCTCTTCAATGGCTTCAATCCCATTTTTCAAATCATAGACTTCAGCAGCCAGAACTCGGTTACGTTCTTTAAGTTCGGTATTTAATTCTGTTTGTTGTTGGATTTTTTGGGCCAGTTTTTGATGGTCGTGATAACCACCTTCACCAAACCAAAACAAGTACTGAAACCCTGCGATCAGAACGATCGCAAGGCCCAATAATACTTTACTCATCTTAGAGTCGAATACATTTAACATAAATAGCATTCAGTCGCTTAGTTCAAACCTTTGAACTCAGCTTTACCGCGATATGCAGCTTTAGTCAATTCTTCGATACGAAGTAATTGATTATATTTTGCTACACGGTCAGAACGGCAAAGTGAACCGGTCTTGATTTGACCCGCTGCTGTACCTACTGCAAGATCCGCAATCGTCGAATCTTCAGTTTCGCCTGAACGGTGAGAAATCACTGTAGAGTAACCATTGGCTTTCGCAAGGTAGATGGCATCTAGAGTTTCAGTCAAGGTACCGATCTGGTTGTATTTAATCAGAATCGAGTTACCCACTTTTTCGTTGATACCGCGTTGCAGGATTTTCGGATTCGTTACGAACAGGTCATCGCCAACCAACTGGATTTTATCGCCAAGGATAGAAGTCAGGTAAGACCAGCCTTCCCAATCAGACTCGTCCAGACCATCTTCAATTGAGATAATTGGATATTGGTTCACAAGACCTGCAAGGTAGTCAGAGAACTGGTTGCTTGTGAATGCTTTGTTGCCTTCACCTGCAAGAATGTACTGACCATCTTTGTAGAATTCTGAAGATGCACAGTCAAGCGCAAGCATGATGTCAGAACCTGCTTTATAACCCGTTTGCTCAATCGCAGAAAGGATTACAGTAATCGCTTCTTCGTTTGAACGTAAGTTTGGAGCAAAACCACCTTCATCACCAACAGCAGTATTCAAACCTTGTTTCTTTAAAACTGATTTTAAAGAATGGAAGATTTCTGCGCCCGCACGTAATGCTTCAGAAAATGAAGTGAAGCCTACAGGCTCAATCATGAACTCTTGAATGTCAACGTTATTGTCCGCATGTGAACCACCGTTCAGGATGTTCATCATTGGAACAGGCATCGTTAAAATGCTGTTGTTACGCAGGTCTGCGATGTATTGGAAAAGAGGAATTTTCTTTTCGTCAGCAGCAGCACGCGCAGCAGCCAAAGATACTGCCAAAGTTGCGTTTGCGCCTAATTTTTCTTTGTTTTCAGTACCGTCAAGCGCGATCATTGTGTTATCAATATCTTTTTGTTCAAATACTGATTTACCAACTAAAGCTTCACGGATTAAAGTGTTTACGTTATTAACCGCAGTTTTAACACCTTTACCCAAGTAACGCGCCTTGTCGCCATCACGAAGTTCTAAAGCTTCACGAGAACCAGTTGAAGCACCAGATGGTGCACATGCACGGCCAACTACGCCAGATGCTAAGATAACGTCCGCTTCGATGGTTGGGTTACCACGAGAGTCCAAAATTTCACGTGCACGAATGTCAACGATTTGACTCATGAACTATTCCTCAGTTGATTAATAAAAATGATGCGTCAAAAAAGACGCATCAATGTGTATTGAATTAATGTGTATCTAGCTTTTCGAAACCTTTGACCAAGGTATCCAATTCTTTCAGCTGCGCCAAGAACGGCTCAAGCTGCGACATACGCAGCGCACATGGACCATCACATTTAGCATGTTCTGGGTCTGGATGTGCTTCCAAGAACAAACCAGCCAAACCAGTTGCCATGCCTGCACGTGCCAAAGTTGTAATTTGCGCACGGCGACCACCAGCAGAATCTGCACGGCCGCCTGGAGTTTGCAAGGCATGAGTGACATCAAAGAACACCGGAACATTCATCTCTTTCATGATGTCGAAGCCCAGCATGTCTACAACTAAGTTGTTATAACCAAATGCCGAACCACGTTCACAAAGAATCAGCTTGTCATTCCCTGCTTCTAAACACTTATGCAGAATATGACGCATTTCGTGTGGCGCAAGAAACTGTGCTTTTTTAATGTTAATGATGGCATCTGTTTTTGCCATGGCTTCAACCAGGTCAGTCTGACGACTTAAAAATGCAGGTAACTGAATAATATCAGCCACTTCCGCTACAGGTGCAGCTTGGTAAGGTTCATGTACATCGGTAATGATCGGTACATTGAAATGTTTTTTAATGTCCGCTAACCACTCGATCCCTTTTTCCAAGCCTGGGCCACGGAAAGAGTTCAAGCTTGAACGGTTGGCTTTATCAAAACTTGCTTTAAACACGTATGGAATTTCCAGACGTTTGCAGATATCTACATAAGTTTCTGCAATTTCAAAGGCAAGGTCTTTAGACTCAAGTACATTCATTCCGCCGAATAATACAAATGGCAAGTGATTTGCCATTTGTATATCGCCTAAACGTACAATTTCTTGTGGTTTTAATTGCGACATTTAAACTTTCCTAGTTTAGTCCTACGCACCGATTATTTGGTTTTTTGGTACTGCTTTTTCGCAGCATCAATAAAGCTAGCAAACAATGGATGACCATCACGTGGTGAACTTGTAAATTCCGGATGGAATTGTACAGCAATAAACCAAGGATGTTGAGGAATTTCAACTGTTTCTACCAAGTGTTGTACTGGTGAATAACCTGAAATCTTCATGCCTTTTTCTTCTAGCACGGGGATATAACGGTTGTTCATTTCGTAACGGTGACGATGACGCTCGATGATTTCTGCTGAACCATACACTTCACAAGTTTTGGTACCGGCAACCAATTCAGATTTTTGCGCACCTAGACGCATGGTGCCACCAAGGTCTGAATCAACATTACGTTGCTGAACTTCACCACGCTCATCTAACCATTCAGTAATTAAACCAATGAGTGGAGACTTCGTTGAACGGTTAAATTCTGTAGAAGTTGCATCGCTAATACCCGCAACGTTACGCGCATATTCGATCACTGCAAGCTGCATACCCAAGCAAATGCCAAGGAAAGGTACGCCATTTTCACGTGCGTATTTAATCGCCTGCATTTTACCTTCAGTACCACGTTCGCCAAAGCCGCCTGGAACCAGGATTGCATCAGCATCTTTTAATACTGTCGCAATATCTTGGCTTTCAAGTTCTTCCGCATTGACGTAGTCAATTTGAACTTTAACGCGGTTTTTAACCCCAGCATGTAAAAGTGCTTCATTTACAGATTTGTAGGCATCTGGAAGTTCAACATATTTACCTACCATCGCGACACGAACGGTATATTCAGGATTCAGTAATGCTTCTACTACGTTATCCCAATCTGAAAGATCAGCTTCTGGAAGGTCGTTATAACCAAAACGTTCACAGATTAAATCATCCACATTTTGTTCATAGAATGTACGTGGAATTTGATAAATAGAACGTGCATCTTTACATACCACAACCGCACGCGCTTCAACGTTAGTGAATAGGGCAATTTTGCGTGTAGTATCGGCATCTACATCATGCTCGGTACGGCAGATCAGGATGTCTGGTTGAATACCAATAGATAGTAATTCTTTTACAGAGTGCTGAGTCGGTTTGGTTTTGAGTTCTGCTGCTGACTTGATATATGGAAGCAAGGTCAAGTGCATAAGCATGGTGCGTTTATGACCAAGCTCTACCATTAACTGACGAACAGATTCCATGAATGGGAGAGATTCAATGTCACCTACTGTGCCGCCAATTTCAACGATTGCAACGTCATAGCCTTCGCCTGCGCGAAGTACACGTTCTTTAATGTTATCCGTAATATGTGGAATAACCTGAACTGTACCGCCAAGGTAGTCACCACGACGTTCTTTATTTAAAACGTCCTGATAAACACGGCCTGATGTGAAGTTATTTAATTTGGTCATTTTCGCACGACGTAAGAAACGTTCGTAATAACCCAAGTCTAAATCAGTTTCAGCACCATCCTCTGTGACAAAAACTTCACCGTGTTGGAATGGGCTCATTGTCCCTGGATCGACATTAATGTATGGATCCATTTTGACCATGGTTACTTTTAAACCACGGGCTTCTAAAAGTGCAGCAACTGAAGCAGCTGAAATACCTTTACCTAGTGATGAAACTACACCACCAGTCACGAAAATAAAATGGGTCATTGGGTTTCTCGTACAATCGAGCCTAAATCGGCCTGCAATGTTGCGCAATTTTACTTTACCTTGTACCAATAAAGCAAAGTCATTCCGCATCAATTCATAGAACAATAAACAATTGGTTATTCTATCAGCATTTCCGATAAAAAATTAGAGCAACTTGATAGGATTTTTATGTTCGCATTTGCTGTTATAATGGCAACATCCAATTAATGCTTTATTTTGTGCGATTATGAATAAAAAACTTTTACTTTGTGGTGCTATTGCAACTAGTTTACTTTTAACTGCCTGTGTAAAAAAAGAAACTCCGAATGAAGATGAGCAAGAACAGGTTGAAACCACTCAACAAACTGAACAAGTGAATCAGCCTGCAGAAGCCATACCTTTGGAAGCTGCTGAAAATAGCGAAGCTCAAGCGCCAGCCCAAGTAGAAATTGAACGCGAAGAAACAGCAAATACCACTACTGTAATTCGTCGTGAAGTATCTCAGCAAAATGCTGCTGAAGCACCAAAAGCTGAACCAAAGCCAGCAACTCCTAAACCTGAAGCACCACAAGCTGAACCAAAACCGGTTCCGGAAGCATCAGCCAAGTCAAATAGTGAAACGCAATCTGAAGATGATGCTGTTGCTGCCGCCATTGCTGCTGCCACTCCTGCACTGGATAAATAAATTGAATCCATTTAAAAACCCGTCTTTATAATCTGCACCCCGAAAGTT
>NZ_DJDC01000050.1:0-3510 GCF_002430855.1 Acinetobacter sp. UBA5934
AAGCAAAGGTTTACATTATTAGGCAATATTGGCTCCATTATGGTGCATTTTTCTAAAATTAAGTTATAAATAAATATATGATAATTAGATTAAATTTAGAGTTTGCTGTTTTGGTTGTTTTTTAACCTTTCAGCCTTGGCACTGAATAGTGGCAATACTGTTAATCTGAGAAATTAAAAAAAATTTAAAGATAAATGAATTAAATGCATTTTGATGACGCAATTTAAGATGATTTTATAATCAATTATAGTGCGTTTAAGAAAAAATCATTCTGGCTTGAAGTCTGAATGAATATTAAGTGAGATAAAAATAAAGTCAGGAAGGCTAAATTTATTGAAAGCAAACAAGGTGAATAATTAAACAATATGAGATACAAAAACAATAAGGAAATGGTAGTTTTGGTTTTGATATCACTGTTTCAACACTAGAAGATAAGTGCTCATTTTATATTATATTTTAGGGTTTAAACATGAAGCGGAGTATGCTTGCGTTAACGGTATTAATGGGTTTTAATTCTTCATTTGCAGCAGAAGGCACCCACTTTGACTGGGGATATGCAGAACAGACTGCACCTGCACAATGGGCTAAGCTTAAGCCTGAATACAAAGCTTGCGAAGGCCTAAATCAGGCACCCATTAATATTGATCAAACCATATCAGCCAAATTGCCTGCTTTAAAATTAAATTACAGCTCAAAAGCGGATACGATCATCAATAACAATCGTACCGTGCAAATCAATTTTAATCCGGGCAATACTCTAGAATTAGAGCAACAGGTATTTCATCTCAAACAATTCCATTTACATAGCCCAAGCGAAAATACCATTAAAGGACAAAGTTTTGCCATGGAGATGCATCTGGTACATGCCACTGAACAAGGCGAGTTAGCCGTAGTGGCTGTCATGTTTGAAGAAGGTGAGGAAAATAAAAAGCTGAAACGACTCTGGAAAGAATTGCCGAAAAAAGCAGGGAATGCGGTACAGTTGAAACATCAGGATTTAGCCGCTGCCTTCTTACCTGAAAATCTGGATTACTATCGTTTTAATGGTTCTTTAACCACGCCGCCGTGTTCTGAAGGGGTACGCTGGATTGTACTGAAAGACATTCAACAAGCTTCTAAACAGCAAATTAAGGCTTTTTCAAGCTTGATGGAACATCCCAATAATCGTCCTGTGCAACCAGTAAATGCACGCTTGGTACTTGAATAATTAATGCCAAAAAAAAAGCAGATCATTTGATCTGCTTTTTTTAATAGTTAAAGCTAGTGCAAAATTTTATTCAGGAATTGCTGAGCGCGATCACTACGTTGAGTATTAAAAAACTCATCTTTGGTACAGTCCTCAACAATTTTGCCCTGATCCATAAAAATCACCCGGTTCGCCACCTGCCGAGCAAAGCCCATTTCATGGGTGACACACATCATGGTCATGCCTTCTTTGGCCAGTTCCACCATCACATCGAGCACTTCATTGATCATTTCGGGGTCAAGGGCTGAGGTGGGTTCATCAAACAGCATCGCAATCGGGTCCATGCTTAGCGCACGGGCAATGGCCACACGTTGCTGCTGACCGCCTGAAAGCTGGGCCGGAAACTTGCTGGCCTGTGCACTTAGACCGACACGATCCAGATAAGCCAAGCCTTTTTTCTTGGCTTCAGCTTCCGAACGACCTAGGACTTTAATCTGGGCGATGGTCAGGTTTTCGGTAATGCTCAAGTGCGGGAACAGTTCGAAATGCTGGAACACCATGCCTACACGGCTGCGCAGTTTGGTCAGGTTCGTTTTTGGGTCTTTAATGGAAATACCATCAACAGTAATATTGCCTTGCTGGAACGGTTCCAGACCATTCACAGTTTTGATCAGGGTCGATTTACCTGAACCTGAAGGACCACAGACCACCACCACTTCACCTTGATGAATCTGGGTGGTGCAATCGGTCAGTACCTGAAAATCTTTGTACCACTTACTGACATTCTGGAGGTCAATCATCACTTTACCATCAGTCATACAGTTAACTTCCTTTGTAATTTTTTAACGGCATAGGTCGCGATCATACTCACGGTAAAGTACACCAAACCTGCAAATAAAATATATTGGGTTAACAGCGACATCAGGTCGCCGCGAACATAGTTGGTCCGGAAAAAGTCCAGCAAGCCAATGGCATAAACCATGGTCGAATCCTGAAACAGGATAATAGTCTGCTGTAATAGCAACGGCGTCATTTTACGGAACGCTTGCGGCAAAATAATCAGCCGCATCGACTGGCCATAGCTCATACCTAAGGCATAGGCTGCTGCAGTCTGACCCTTAGGAATAGACTGAATACCGGCACGGACAATTTCCGAAAAGTAAGCTGCTTCAAACAGCATGAAGGCCACAATACTGGAGACCAAAGCAGTATCAATAGTCAGGTAATTGCCCGTCACAGCCGTGTAGATAAACGGTACGGCAAAATAGAACCACATCAACACCAGCAGCAAAGGAATAGAGCGGAACAGATTGACATAAGCTTGCGCAAATAAATTCAGGACTTTAAATGAAGACAAGCGCATCAGGGCGAGCAGGGTACCAATCAAAATACCGCCGATGGTCGCACTGATGACCACTTTTAAGGTAATGCTCATGCCATGCCACAAGGCTGGAGCAGACAGTTGTAAGTCATTTAAAAATGCAGTGAGCCATTCCATTATTTATCTCCTGCAATCAGACCGGGAACACGTAAGCGTTTTTCCAGCATATTCATTGCCTGAATTAAACAAAAGTTAATCACGATGAAGATGATGGTCACGTAGGTATAAATTTCGATGGTGTTCTGGGTATATTCACTGATGGTTTTCATCTGGGAAATAATTTCTGCTACACCGACTAGTGAGGCAATCGAAGTATTCTTCACACAGTTGGTCAGCTCTGAACTGAGTGGCGGCAAAATAGTGCGGAACGATTGCGGCAAAATCACGTAGCGATATAACTGGCGGGTGCTAAAGCCCATGGCATAACCGGCATTGACCTGACCAACTGGCAAGGCTTCAATCCCGGTACGTACCTGTTCACACACTCGCGCAGCGGTAAATAAGCCCAAACCTACACTGGCTGAAATAAGTGCCGTGGTATTTGCGCCCAAGTCATTCATCCACCATAACTTGATGGGAGTCGGCAAGAAATTGGGAACCACATAGAACCAGATAAACAATTGAATGAGCAGAGGGACATTACGAAATAGCGTCACATAAGCAGTGCCTATACCGCGTGCTGTTTTACTGGGCAAGGTGCGCATGATGCCCAGAATACTGCCCAAAACCAGGGCAATGCTCCAAGCCACTACGGCAATGACCAGCAACCAGCCCAGACCGGTTATAATCCAGTTTAGATAGGTCGTGTCGCCCACCCCGGTGGACTGAAATAAAACTCCCCAGTTCCAACTATAATTCATAGTAACTCCTGAGTAGAATCAGGCAAAAAGATCCTTTTTCTGCCTGAAGTATAAAGCGCCTTTTTTAATAGATCGGAAGAGCG
>NZ_DJDC01000081.1:0-8790 GCF_002430855.1 Acinetobacter sp. UBA5934
ACCGATTGAAGACTGGATATGGCCCATTTGCGGGATGTGAAATAACTGATCCCCCATACGCACATACTGGAATACTGCTGGGTCAGTCACTTGCTGATCGGTATCAACCACTTCAGAAATACGCAGACGAATCGTTTTTGGCATCTCATTACACATCAGGGCAAAACGCTGGCTGACATCATCCCCCTCAATCACCAAGGCTACACCAGTTTTACGCTGTGGATCATTAACTGCATATACCGGTAATTTCAGTTCATGCCATTCCACAAAAGGCACTTGTGTAGGACTATCCAGTGCGGACAAAACAATATTTTGCGGAAGAATTATCGCCTCTTTACCATGACAATCAATGATATAGGTATCGATAAATCCGGTAGATACCGTAATAAGGTGATGTAACTCTTGTTGTGAAATTCGATCAACAGCAGAGTTTGAAACACTATTTTGGCTCATTGCATTACCCCTGACTGGTTTCTAACAAACTTTCCACATTTTCCAGCAATTCAGCTTCCTGGAACGGTTTACCCATATAGTGGGTTACACCAAGGCTGAATGCACGTTCACGGTGCTTCTCGCCTGTTCTTGACGTAATCATAATAATAGGCAGGTTTTGATGCACTTCATGGTGACGAACCAGATTCGTGACTTCAAAACCATCCATTCGAGGCATTTCAATATCCAGCAACATCAAGTCCGGTTTGACATTTTCCAGCTGCTCCATGGCATCAATACCATCTTTAGCCATCACCACATCAAAGCCCTGACGCTCAAGTAAACGTGAGGTCACCTTACGTACAGTCACCGAGTCATCCACGATCATAATCAGGCGACGTGCATTGTTGTAACGAGAATGCTCACGCTGATCGGACAGATGTTTAATACGTTGTGTGCTCTGGATTTGTCGGACAATATTCTGGCCATCCAAAATCAGGCAGACTTGACCATCACCTAAAATGGTGGCTCCAGTCACTACACCGACACTTGAGAATTGCTGACCGATCGGTTTTACCACAATCTGTGCGCGCGAACCAATCAGCTGATCGACAAGTAATGCAATGGTTTGCCCATTATTTCCCTTAATTAACAGCACAGGTAAAGAATGCGCAATATTACTTAAACGCGGTAAAGGTTGATTGGAAACGAATTCAGATAAATAACGCAGTTTATAACTGGTGTTATCAATTTTAAAGAAGTCATCTTTACTGTTGAAATATTGCTCCAGCGTAGATGGGGCAATTCGTACAATACGGTCAATCTGTGCCAGTGAAATTGCGAACTGCTGATCACCCGATTTCACCATCAAGGCGTCACTTACCGCTACAGTCGTCGGTACGCGAATGGTAAATGTCGTGCCTTTACCCAATTCAGAATCGATAGAAATATGACCACCGAGCGCCTTAATTTCACTTTGCACCACATCCAGACCTACACCGCGTCCGGAAATCTGGGTCACTTCTTTGGCTGTACTGAATCCAGGATGGAAAATAAATTGCAGGATTTCCTGTTTATCAATAGGTTGATCGTCTTTAATTAAACCCAAGCTGACTGCTTTTTCTTTAATTCTGGTTTCATCAATCCCTTTACCATCATCACTGAACGATACCAGTACATCGGTACCTTGACGGCTAATATTGAGGACAATTTGCCCGACTTCAGGCTTCTGTAGCTCATGTCTTACCGGAGTGTCTTCCAGACCATGATCGATCGCATTACGTAGCATGTGCTCGAATGGAGTGACCAAACGCTCAAGAATGTTACGGTCTAATTCGCCTTCAGTGTTTTGAACCACTAATTCTGCCGGACGGTTCAAAGTGGATGATGTTTGACGCACAATCCGTTGTAAACGTGGCAATAAGCGGTCAAATGGTACCAGACGGGTACGCATCAAGCTTTCCTGAATCTCGGCTTGAATACGTGATTGTTGTAGCAACAAACCTTCCGTATCACGAATCTTTTCAGCCAAGGTGGTTTTAAAGTCGACCAAGTCGGATGCAGATTCTGCCAGTGATTTTGATAACTGGTTCAAGGATGAATATTGGTCCATCTCCAGTGGGTCAAAGTCGGCATAACGTGAGCTATCACCATGTTTCGCAATAATTTGTGACTCGAGCTCACCTTCCATTCGACGCAACTGGTCAGCCAAACGCTTGATCGCCAGTTCCATCTCGTTCAGGGTATTACCAAACTGCCCCAAGTCCATTTCAATACGCGAACGGTTAATCGAATTTTCACCAGACAAGTCGATCATTTTTTCCACCAGATCGGCAGAAATACGGATCATTTCATTGCTATTGTCCTGTTGCGCACTTGTATCCCACTCACCCATCATGGAAGGCGGTTCAGTACCATCACCTTGAACAAACTCAAAGGCCTTAGCGGTAATAAGCGTATCGGTCTTGTTGACGCGACTTGGCAATTGAACAGTTACATCAACAAATTCAATCGACTCCAGACTTAATTTAACACTATCGTAATTACTGAAATCATGCTCGAAGATTGCCTGTTTTAACCATGCAAACGTGGTTTGTAATAACAGGTCATAGACATTCGAATTGAACTGATGCACCGCAAAGCGTTCAAACGTAGTTTCCAACTGGTAGGCAATCGCTGCTACCGGTTCATTTGCAACCATGCGCGCACCACCTTTCAAACTGTGGGCTGCACGTTGTAATTGAAGCAGCAAGCTACGATCGCTACGCTGGTCAAACCATTGTTTCAACCAAGCATCTGTAGACTCCAGAATCTCTTCGGCTTCTTCCAGGAATGTTTCTTCTGCAATTGAACGGATACTATCATCTGGATCTTCAACATCAACCGGACTTGCCAAGGCAACTTCAGCCTCTGTTTCAACTTCTACAGAAATTATAACTGGCTCTACCGATTCATCTGCAACTGTTTTAGCTTCAGCTTCGGTGTCAACTGCAATTTCAGTTGCCACTTCAAGTTCTGCATCTGCTTCTACAACCGTAGCACTTACAGCAACATTACCTTGAGCGATGGCCTGAATATTACGCAAAATTTCAATCGATTCAGCACCGGAATAATCAATCTGATTATCACGGATAACCTGAATACGGTCGGATACATCATCTTGTACCAAACGGATAATGCTGATGAGCTGAGGATTGACCTCAATTTGCTGACGGATCACGCGCTCATAAATGCTTTCTAATTCATGCGAGATCAGGCCAATATGCGTCGCCTGAATCATGTTTGCACCCCCTTTTAGGGTATGTAAATAACGCATTAAATTATTTAATGCTGCAGTATTGGATGGATCTTTCGACCAGGTGTTCAAGTCCTGATCAATCCCACCCAACAATTCATCGGCTTCTTCCAGGAAGATACCCAGCAAATCTTCATCAAAATCACGATTGGCATCAGCGGCATGCATTTGGGCACGATCTGCACGAATTTTTTGTGAAATCTGCGCCAGATCAACAGTACCTGAAACAGCAGCTGAGGTTTCAGCTGGAGTTGCCATACTCGGCTCTTCGGCTGCAAACTGTTCAAGATCTTGCTGAACAAAGGCGGTAAGATCGCTCAATATTTTGTGAATGTCTTCGGTTAAAATTACGCGCTGACCGGCCGCCAAGGTATCGAACAGATGAATGAATTCCTGATGCGCTTGCCCGAATAATTCATAGGCATAATCGATATTCAGCAATTCCGGTTTGAGTACCAGTGCTTCATAGCTCGACTTCAATTCATTGGTAAACTGATGAATACCAATCGCAGCGCGATTATCGGTATGATCCAATAATTGCTGTGCCTGCTGGCTTAAGGCCTGAATATATTCCGGATATTCAACTTTGGCACGTTTTTCAAATTCGAATTCTGCATCCAATAACAAATCAATATTTAATTCGATCAGCTTGGATACCAAACCTTGCGGGTTTACATCCTCATTTACTTCTGCCGAATTAAAGCCATAATTGTCCCATGCCGTGCTAAAGGTTGCATAAATCGCATCAAGTTTCTGGGTTTGACCCTGTCTTAAGGTATGTAAATAATCACGGACAAATTCAGCATATTGAACCAGTAAGGCCGTCTGACTCGATGTTGAAACAATTTCTTCTTGTAATAGGGTTTTAAATAAGTTTTCAACATGGGTGCTGGCGACAAAAATTTGCTCAATTTGTGCCATAGATGAGCTGCCGCGCAAGGTATGCAAGGCACGAATCAGGCCGTTATAATCCTGATGTTGCTCTTGCTCATTTTGCAGGAACTGATCAATCGTAAGCAGATGTTCTTCCGCTTCTTCAATAAAGATTGCAACCGTTTCTTCAATATCATTATTGTGGTCTACTGCAACTGGCTCTTCTGTAGCCATTGTTTCGAGTGCTGTTTCAGCTTCTGCTTCACTCACTTCTTGATCTTGTAATTCTAAACCGGTAACACAATCTACACTTGTCAGAGTGCGAGACAGCTCAAGCAGTTCTTCTAATGCAGGTTCTAAACTGACCTGCTGCTGTATTTGCTGCCCTAATAGTACTAAAGGTCTTATGTCAATATCGGTATTTTGAACAGTTTTAAAAATTGGGTATAACTTATATTGATAAATATTATAGACAGTCTGGGCAAAGCGTTGAACTGTGCTGTCTAAAGGTACTGTACCGGAAAGCACACGATTTAAAGTATCTTCAACCGCCCAGGCCAATTCACCTGCAGATTTTGCCCCCACCATGCGTCCAGAACCTTTAAGGGTATGGAAATGACGGCGAATCGTAGTCAAAATTGCCTGGTCATTGGGATTTTCAAACCAAGTTGTAAATAAAGTACTTAATTCAACAAAGATTTCTTCTATTTCTTCAACAAAAATTTCTAGAATTTCTGCATCTTGATCAAGATAACTATCTTCAGGAAGCGTAGTTGTTTCAACTAAATTTTTTAATATTTCTTTCATAGCTTAGGCTTCTTACGTTTATCTGCCACCAAGAAGGGTGCTCAAACTTAATTGTCACTATCACGCGAGACCTAACTTTGAGGTTAAGTTCATCTTGCCGATGCTTTATCTGTGATTTATTGATATGCCCTACCCTAAAGTAAGGCATATCACCCCAAAGCTTGCGTATTACCTTAGTCCGGTAATTTAAAGTCAGTTACAGACTCACGTAACGATTCGGCCATATTTGCCAATTCAGATACTGATCGTGCTGTATCAAATGTTGCAGTTGTCGTTTGAGAGGTAATTTCCTGTACAACATTCATCGTGGTTGCAATATGACCTGCAGAAGCTGACTGAAGTTTTGCAGCATCAGAAATGTTTGCAATCAATTTCGCCAGGTTGCTGGATACACTTTGAATTTCATCCAGTGCCACACCGGCATCTTTAGACAAGTTCGCACCGCGTACAACTTCCGAAGTGGTTTGTTCCATCGAAATAACCGCTTCGTTGGTATCTGTTTGAATGGTTTTTACCAAGCCTTCAATCTGTTTGGTTGCAGATGCTGAACGTTCCGCAAGACGCTGTACTTCATCGGCTACCACGGCGAAACCACGACCTGCTTCACCTGCCATCGATGCCTGAATTGCAGCGTTTAATGCCAGGATGTTGGTTTGGTCGGCAATATCATTAATCAAGGCAACGATGTTACCAATTTCCTGAGAAGATTCACCCAGACGTTTAATACGTTTAGAGGTTTCCTGAATCTGCTCACGAATGGTATCCATACCTTCAATAGAACGGTTTACGACGTCTGCACCATTGGCAGCGATTTGTACCGAACGTTCCGCAACCACCGCTGACTCTTCAGCATTTGAAGATACCTGGTCAATAGACATTGCCATTTCATTAATCGCGGCAGATGCACCGGCAATTTCTTGCGCTTGGTGTTCTGATGCTTCAGCCAGCTGGTTGGTAATGCCCTGCGTGTTCGCCGTATATTGCGCAACTTCTTGAGAAGTTTCGGTAATACGCGAAACCAAGTCACGTAACTGGTCAATCGCAAAGTTAATTGAGTCGGCAATGGCACCGGTAAAGTCTTCAGATACTGTTGCGTATGAACGCAAGTCACCATCTGCCAAGTCGGCAATTTCATCCAGTAAACGTAAAATTGCGTTTTGGTTACGGTCATATTCTTCTTGCAAGCTTGCCACACGCTGTTTATCTGACTGGCCACGTAAAGCAAGTAATTTAAATACCGTAAACAAGAAACCGACCAGACACAGAATTAACAGCAAGGCAGGAAGTGCAATAGCCAAGCTTGAACCACCTGATAACTTATTCAGGCTTTCTAACAACTCATCTGACTGGGCAAAAATTGAAGCTGAAGCTTGACGGACTTTTACAATCTGAGCCGAGTTTTTAAGAATCGTTGCAGAAGCTGATTTCAATACATCATCGTATTCGCTTTTAATCCCTTCCAGTGATTCACGTAATGCTGGATCACTAATACGTTCCACACCCAGTTCTGCACTACCATTGAGCTGTGCATTGAGATAAGAACCGAAGGTTTCAGTATCGGCACTGAAGTCATCCGCAGATTCACGCGAGTTATCGCTACCAGTAAGTACCGAACTAATTGAACGTAAGATACGTTCTGCAATAAATACCTGGTTTTTTGCAATAACGACCTGGTTACTCGGCACATTTTGACGTGCCATTTGGTCAACCATCAGGTTGTATTCTGCCTGAATTCCCGGAATTGATTCGCCGATTGCAATGTTGGTATCGTAAAGCTTGTTAATCATTTGTTGTTGAGAAGAAATTAAATCAATCCCTTCTGATACCGTTTTCCACTGCTTTTCCACTTCAACCAGTGCATCTGTACGTGGATGAATATCATTTACCGTTTCCAGGTTTTCAGCAAATTCTTTTTGTGATTGCAGAAGTTTATCAATCGACTCTTTGGTTCCTGAAGCTGTTGCATCAGTGGCCTGACGTGAAATGGTTTGTGATAATAGACGCAAATCACCCACGCTACGTGTCAATTCGTTGTTACGCGGCACACTATAGAATAGGTACAACAACAGGAATAGTGCTACGGTCAGACAGAATGCTGCGCCCAAAATTAATGGTTTGGACTTTTCACTGTCACCAAATACACGTGATAATTGCTCTGTCTGTGATTGAATCTTTGCTAATAAAGCATTCCCGCCCTTACGGCCGGTACTTTCACTTGTATTCTTCTTTTTAAGTTTGAAGCCCATCCAGCTTCTCCCCGAGTTGCGCTATCATTCTTTAGCTTGCGACTATTAATTAATTTATAAATTTTATAGAGGCATTCATGTATTTTGGGTTTTGCAATAAACGACTAAATAAGAAAACATGCCAGTGTTGATTATGTTGATAAAAATATCCCTGACAATATTCTTGTAAATTGCTGTCTAATTCGCCGTGTTTAGAAAAGAAACTTTTCTTGTTAAAGTGTTGGATCCCCAAAACCTGATCTACCACCAAACCGACATAATGGTCATTGTGACTAATACACAATACTTTTTGAGTCGGTGAAAACTGACTTCGATGCCCCGAAATATAATGCGCCAAATCAGCGACTGAAAGTAAGCGTCCCCGAATATTGGCCAATCCCACCACCCATGGCTGGGTATTTGGAACCGGCGTATATTTTGGGGGATATATCACTTCAGATACTTCACCCAAAGGGGCAACAAAATATTGCCCCATCATCTCAAAAGCAATCCCTGACCATCGGTTTACTTCATTTTCAGTTGAAACGTAGTTTTTGTTACCACGCTTAGCAATCCGAAGTAATTCGATAAATCCGTTAGCTGCCATAGAGCTTATCCTGCATTGAGGTGTTGTTTAATCACATCAATTAATTGTTTTTCATCAATAGGCTTGGTCAAGTAATCACTTGCCCCCTGCCGTTTTCCCCAAACGCGGTCTGTTGCCTGATCCTTGGTACTGACAATCACAATCGGAATGTGTTTTGTCGTAGCACCACGCGCAATTTGACGTGTCGCCTGGAAACCGTTTACCCCTGGCATTACCACATCCATTAGCACAAGATCTGGCAGTTCTGCTTGTGCCATTGTGACACCATCAGCACCATTTGCCGCTTCGATAACATCGAAGCCATGCTTGGTTAAAATTTCTTTAAAACGAAATGTTTCTGTTGGTGAATCATCAACAATAAGGATACGTGACATGCTTTTCCCCAATAAAATAAAACTTATGCTGTTACGTGATTACGGATTGCGTTTAACAATTCATCTTTACTAAAGGGTTTAGTTAAATACTCATCCGAACCAACAACACGACCTTTTGCCTGATCAAATAAACCATCTTTACTTGACAGCATAATGACTGGAATATTTTGATAATTTTGCGAATTCTTGATAAGTGCACAAGTTTGGTAACCGTCCAAACGTGGCATCATAATATCGACAAACACGATATCCGGATTGGCTTCAGCAATTTTTGCCAAAGCTTCAAAACCATCTACTGCGGTCACGACTTCACAACCTTCACGTTGTAGTAATGTTTCTGCTGTACGACGAATGGTTTTTGAATCATCAATCACCATGACTTTTAGATTTTGGAATTTATCGTCCATTTTGACCCTTCCCATTTTAGAAACGATGCGCCATAAGGCTCATAGGATTATTTTATTACGATCGATAAACATTTTTAACACAAATCCACTTGTATTATCAATGAACATTTTCTACACAAGTGTGCAAAAATAGCGGATTTCATCAACCATTTCACATTTTTATTTTGTCATTGCTTTTTTTTTGACTGACGGTAGTTTTTAATTCGTGAGTTTGAGTCTAATATAGCATTATTCTTACTTTAAAATAAGTAATTTAGTCAACTTTCAATTG
>NZ_DJDC01000014.1:0-27791 GCF_002430855.1 Acinetobacter sp. UBA5934
GCAAAGCTGCCTTCGCATTGAACAATGGATCGATCAGGCCAGCTATGAATTTGACACATCCAAATTGCGTCTGGATATTTCCATTCCTCAAGTGGCCATTGAGAAAAATGCTCAAGGTTATGTCGATCCAAGCGTGTGGGATCGCGGTATTAATGCAGGATTTCTCTCCTACAATGCCAGTGTGTATAGAAGCACGGATAAACTTGAGAACCATCAAGAACGTATAAACGCTTTTACCTCCATTAATGCCGGAGCTAATTTAGGGGGCTGGCAATTGCGTCACAATGGGCAATGGCTCTGGCAGAATCATGCAGAAAATCAGGATCCATCATCCAGCTATGAAGTCATAAATAGTTATGTACAGCGCGCCTTCCCCAAATATCGTGGAGTACTCACCCTGGGTGATCATTTTACTGATGGTGAAATTTTTGACTCATTTGGTTATCGCGGAATAGATTTTACCAGTGATGACCGTATGCTTCCCAATAGCATGATTGGTTATGCGCCTCGTATTCGCGGCAATGCCAAATCCAATGCCAAAGTTGAAATACGCCAGCAGGGACAATTAATTTATCAAACCAGCGTTGCACCCGGACATTTTGAAATAAATGATTTATATCCGACCGGGTTTGGCGGTGAACTTGAAGTTTCGGTTATTGAAGCCAATGGCCAGATTCAGCGTTTTTCAGTGCCCTATTCTTCTGTGGTCCAAATGCTTCGCCCAGGATTAAGCCGTTATTCTATTACTATCGGGCAATTCCGTGATTCAGATATGAATTCAGCACCCTGGATTGTGCAAGCAAAATATCAACGCGGTTTAAACAATTACCTGACGACTTATGCAGGGATTCAAGCCGCAGAACGTTATTCCGCAGCCACATTAGGCAGTGCTTTTGCCACCCCCATCGGCGCGATTGCATTGGATATTACCCAGTCAAATATGCAGTTTGATTATCGACCGAAAGCTTCAGGTCAAAGTTACCGAATCAGCTATAGCAAACTCATCAGCTCAACAGATACCAATTTGACGCTTGCGGCTTATCGTTATTCGACTGAAAATTTCTTTAAATTACGTGATGCACTTATCTCGCAAGAACTGGATGAAAAAAGCATAAGTTCTGAAAATATAGGAAAGCAGCGCAGCGAATTCCAGATCACGCTCAATCAGGGTTTGCCTACCGGCTGGGGCAACATTTATGTACTGGGGTCTCTGGTTGATTACTGGAATAAAAATGAAACCACCCGTCAGTATCAATTAGGTTATAGCAATAATTGGGGACGTTTAAGCTATTCGGTTTCTGCGCTCAAAAAACAGGTTCAAAATGAAGTGAGCAAACAAAGCCGTGATGACACCGAATATATGCTCAGCCTTTCCATGCCACTCAGCTTTAAAAAACATTCAATCAATATTAATTCGATGAGCACTAAAACCACCCAGACTCTAGGTGTAAATGCGGTGGTTAATGAACGCTTGAGTTATGGCGCGACTGCTTCTGGTGAATTTGATGATGCTGCTAATTTGAATGTCAATGCACAGTACCGCACCAATGCCATTACCCTGGGTGGCTCGTATAGTTATTCAGATACGTTCGACCAGATCATGCTGAATGCCCGCGGTAATATTGTGGCACATAAAAAAGGCCTGTTATTCGCTCCCGACCAGGGCCAAACCATGGTTTTGGTCTACGCACCCAATGCAAGTGGGGCAAAAGTAAATAATGGCGTGGGACTCAATATTAATAAATCGGGCTATGCGGTCGTTCCTTATGTCACACCCTATCGCCTGAATGATATCAGCCTTGACCCGCAAAATATGTCAACCAATGTGGAACTGGAAGAAACCAGTCAACGTATTGCGCCATTTGCCGGTGCCATTGCACAAGTCAGTTTTGCCACTAAATCGGGTAAAGCCATCTATATTCAAAGCACTCAGGCCAATGGTGTCTCCCTTCCTTTTGCATCTGATGTTTATGACAGTCAAGGTCAAAATATAGGTATGGTCGCACAAGGCAGTTTGGTTTATTTACGTAGCAATACCTTAACGGACCGTATCCAGATTAAATGGGGTGAAGCTGAAGATCAGCAATGTCATCTTCAATATGATGTGTCTAAAATGCCCAATGATCAGAACATTTTAATGACGGAGGCAATATGCCGGTAAATTACAAGTTATTCAGTAATGTACTGTTTTGCATCTTGGGTTTGGGCATATCCCAGCACGGTGCTGCATTCTGTTATGATGCCACTTTAGGCTGGGGAAGTCTGACTTCAGTTGATGTCAATATGGCGGTCGGACGTGTTGTAGTCAAACCTAGCGATGCAGTAGGTACTATTTTACGTAAAGCGACATTTCCTATTGTTCCCAATAATTCAAGAGTTCGCTGTACCTCTTATTCCGATAAAATTTATGCCGATATTAAACAGGGTTATTCTTTAAGTGTTTTAGGACAAAATATTTACAATACCAATATTCCCGGTATTGGCATCCGCTTATATCGAGAAGCCGAAGATAGTGCTAACTTTTCAGGCTACTATCCTTACCAAAAAAATCTTGATCCTTTAATTCCCTACAGTCTGGGACAAGGTTATTTTGTGGTAGAAATTATTAAAACCTTAAATAACTCAGGTTCAGGTAGCCTCGTTCCAGGTTTATACAGCAGCTACTATGTTTCTGGTCTTGAAAACAAGCCCTTATTAACCAGTACGGTTTATGGCAACGCGATTACTATTGCTTCATCTTCATGTGAAATTCAAGGCAACATCAACAAAACCATCACCCTGCCCAGCGTAAAAAAATCAGACTTTAAGGGTGTAGGCAGCACTCAGGGCGAACAGACCTTTGATGTCGATATTTTGTGTAATGGCGGAAGCAACAATACGGGCGTCAATGTGGAAAGTAGAATTGGCCTCAGCTTTGATTATCCAGCTGAGACCAACACTACAAATGTCTTAGCCAATACAGCGACGACTTTAAAAGCCAATGGTGTGGGCGTACAACTTTTAATGAGTGATCAAAATAAAGTTATTAGTAAAGGTGAAAAAATTAATGTCGGCAATGTAAATTCGAACCAGATTCGCCAATATAATTTGCCCATGAAAGCACGTTATTATCAGACAAATAGTGAAGTTTCCGCAGGAAATGTAAAAGCTATGGCAACCATCACAATCACGTATGATTAATTGACCTGCATCACACTTTATCAATTATTTTCATATAGAATTCAAAACAACTTGATTTTAGTAATATGTAAAGGTATTTATTAACTATAGAGCATCTCTTCTAAGGATTGTGAGATGAAGTTAATAAAATACTTTTCTGGTTTTTTTTGTGCCGCTGTGTTGTGTAATAGTACCGTCGGACATGCTGAAAATATTGAGTTTCAGGGCAATATTGTAGAGTTTAGCTGTGCAGAAAATTCACAAAATAAAGACTGTAAAAATATTTACGTTTTAGCCTCAGACCTTCGCCAACTTTCAAATATAAATACGCAGGCTAAAATTTTAAAAAATTCCAACAATGAGATCGCTCAACTACAAGTTGAAAATCTTAATCAAGGCTTACATAAAGTTTTATTGATCAATTATTATTAACCTTTAAAAAAAAGAATGAGCTTAAAGCTCATTCTTTTTTGCTATAAATCGAATTAAATTAAAGTGATTTATTGACCCCACACTTTCTGCATTCCTTATGTTCCCCAATTTCTTCCATGTGTTCATATTCATACACATGTAAGCAAAATAATTTCATAAGTAATTGAAGCATTTTCCAAACTCCCTTCTGATTGTTTTAAAAAATTCGGCTTTTTTTTAAAAATATTTCATCCCGAAACATCAATATGATCAAAAAAAGATCACTCTTATTTATTACCATATTTTTATAATAATTCAAATAACTTAAACTTAATTTTTCAAGAAAATTACAAAATAAAAATTCCATTTCAATCTTTAAACTAGCAGGATTAAGTTTGCCGAAAGGAAATCTTAAATAAATCCAGAATGTTCATATTTATGAAAAATAGTTGAATCTAAAGATATTTGGATATAACGCAGGATACACAGCTTAAATCATTAACCAATAGGTAAAATTAAACCGGAGCTCAGCCAGATGTTCTGGTCTTGGAAAAATCTCCTGTTCCCAAGACCAGAAAGAAGGCTTCATTTCACTGTTCAATGATTTAATTGGTTAAATTATATGGATATTAAGGACGGGATAAGTCCGTTTCTGCAGCATTTTTTACCGTTACTTTGGCGTGGGGAATGCTGAACTTATCACGCTTCATAAAACACGTACAGAAGATCGCAAATATAGCCATGCCTATAATGTAGTTAATAATCAAATGAGGACTGCCCTCACCCACACTTAACAGCTTAGTGGCAATCAGGGGAGCTAAGCCTCCGCCAATGACTCCGGCGAACTGCACAGAAATTGAAATGCCGCTATATCGAATTTCAGTCGGGAATTGTCGGGCGAATAACTGCGATTGCGGTGCATACATCAGCGGGAAAACCACACCAATGGCGAGTACGATTGCAGTCCAGACCAAGAGTGGGTCTTTGGTATCCAACATACTGAAAAATGGATAGCAATAAAGTGCAAGGACCACCAGACCAAACATGAACATATTCCTTTGACCCATCTTATCCGAGAGATGTCCGAATAAAGGTGTCATAATCATAATCAAGCCACCTCCGCAAATCGTGGCAAATAGAATGTCTTGACGGGGAATTCCGAGTTTTGTCGTGGTATAGGCGAGTGCGAAGGTGGAAGCAATATAGAACCATGCATTCTCAGCGGCACGCGCAAAAATAATGGTTAAAAGCTCTCGTGGATGATTTTTAAACACTTGCAAAGCCGGTACCTTAATTTCTTGTGCCTGGTCTTTCACTTTTTCAAAATCTGGGGACTCAGGTACTTTGACCCGGATATACCAGCCCACCCCTAACAGGACAATACTGGCAACGAATGGAATTCGCCATCCCCAGCTAAATAGGCTGGCTTCTGGCAACATAGACACTAATCCAAGCGCGATTGATGCAAGCATGAGTCCACCACCTGCACTGGCCTGAGGTAAACTGCCCCAAAATCCTTTGCCTCCCTCGGGTGCATGTTCAACTGCCATTAAAACGGCACCGCCCCATTCTCCTCCCATAGCCATGCCCTGAATGAAGCGCAGGATAACCAGACATACCGTAGCCCAATAGCCGATACTTTCATAAGTCGGCAATAAACCAATGAGTACGGTGGGAATACCCATCATAATTAAAGTAGTTAATAACATGGCTTTACGGCCAATTTTGTCTCCAAAATGACCAAACACAATTCCGCCTAAAGGTCGGCCAATAAACCCCACTGCATAAGTCGCAAATGCAGCCATTACACCCATCAATGGATCTAGATTAGGAAAGAAAAGTTTATTGAAAATTAGTGCGGCCGCGGCACCGTAAATAAAAAAATCGTACCATTCAATAGTGGTGCCGACCATACTGGATACACCCGCCAAACGGTGCGAAGACTTCTTAGTTTGAGACTGTGGTGGTTGTTCGGGTTTCATATCTATCCCTCTTATATTTTTGAGCATAGTCATCCATGACCCACTTCGTTATTTAAAATAAATTCCGATTATTTATAACAAAGCGGATCTATCTGTTGCTGAGTCCATGCTGGCCAGATCTTTTGCAAGGTCTTTTCAAATTTTGCATTCTCGGTTCGCCATTTTGGATTTTTGTCCTTATCAATAATCAGTGCACGAACGCCTTCAATAAAGTCACCCTGCTCTAACCAGATATCTTGCAAGTCGCGTTCTAACTGCATGCATTTTTCCAATGATAGATTTTGACCGGTCTGCTGTAACTTCAAGCTGGTTTGCTTGGCCATGACCGGACGCTGCTGCAAAATTGCCAGCATTTTATTAGCCCATTCCTGATCAGTTGTGTTACTTGCATGAGCAAGACTCTGTTCAATCTCCTCCAGGTCTTGATAGCCAAAATGCTGATTAATATGCTCTATACGTTTTTGCAGCTCGCTTTCTACCGGATGCGTAATATAGCCACTAATGATCTTTTGGATTTCTATCGGGTTTAATACCGGCGCTGCAATCAATGCCGCTTCCAGTTCAGCAAAACGCTCACTTGGCACATGATAATCCCCCAGATCCAGATACAGCGCATCACTGCTACTGATCTGCTCACCAGTCAATGCCATATAGACACCGACTTCATCCAGTCGGGACAGAAAATGCGTTGCACCGACATCCGGGAAAAAACCAATCGCAGTTTCGGGCATGGCAAAACGTGATTTTTCACTGCTCACTTTAATATGACAGGCCTGAGACAGTCCAAAGCCTCCACCCAGTACATAGCCATCCATCATCACGATCACGGCCTTTGGAAAATTACGCAAGGTGCTCAGCATCTTATATTCAGTGGCAAAAAAATCCTGATATTGGGTATTGCCGGCCTGATAGCTGTCATACAGATAGCGGATGTCGCCTCCAGCACAAAACGCCTTGGGACTGTTGGAATTGATCAGAATCGCTTGTACCTGTGGTTCATGTCGCCACTGATCGAGTTGCGCCTGAATACCCTGAATCATCGACAAGGTTAAGGCATTTAAATGGCTGGTGCGGTCCAGGCTGATAATGCCCAGACCTCCTGCGACCCGAATCGCTAAATTATTTTCATTACTCATTATTTTTGTTCCTATTATGAATTTCTTATTGATGGGTAAATTTGGCTGGGCGTTTTTCCACAAAGGCCTGCATGCCTTCCTTTTGATCGGAACCTGCAAAAATGGAATGGAATACCCGGCGTTCAAAGCGCAGGCCTTCAGCCAAGCTCACTTCAAAGGCCCGATTAATTGATTCTTTAATCATCATCACGGCAGTAAGCGACTTTTCAGCAATTTTTTCGGCAGCTTGCAGGGTTTGTTCCAGCAATTCTTCCTTGGCAAATACCCGGGCCACCAAACCACTTTGTTCCGCTTCCTGCGCCCCCATCTGGCGTGCCGTCAGGCACATTTCCATGGCTTTGGCCTTACCAATCGCCAAAGTTAAACGCTGGGTACCGCCAATGCCCGGCAACACGCCTAAGGTGACTTCAGGCAAACCAAATTTTGCATTGTCGGCGCAGTAAATAAAGTCGCACATTAAGGCCAGTTCACAGCCACCACCCAAGGCATAGCCACTCACTGCGGCAATTAAAGGTTTACGGCGCTGGGCAATTCGATCGGCCAGACTGAAAAAATCATCCAGATAAATTTGCGGAAAATTCAGATCTGCCATTTCTTTAATATCGGCACCGGCAGCAAAGGCTTTTTCCGAACCGGTAATCACAATACAGCCAATTGCCGGATCTTTTTCCAGCTGATCCAGTGCCTGATTGACTTCAACAATCAGCTGGTTATTCAGTGCATTTAACGCTTGCGGGCGGTTTAAGGTAATCAGTCCGACACCGTTGCGTTGTTCTAATAAAATCGTTTGCCATTGCATGAGATAAATCCTTTTAAAATTAGAGGCTGCGTGCAATCACCAGGTGCTGAATATCGCTGGTGCCTTCATAAATCTGACAAATCCGCGCATCCCGATAAATCCGCTCAATCGGAAAATCTTTGAGATAACCATAGCCGCCAAAAATCTGCAGTGCTTTGGAACAGACACGTTCTGCCATTTCCGAAGCAAATAGCTTGGCCATGGAAGCTTCAGTTAAACAGGCTTCACCGGCTTCTTTTTTGCGTGCTGCAAAATGCACCAGTTGCCGTGCCGCTTCAATTTCGGTGGCCATGCTGGCAAGCCTGAAAGAAATCGCCTGCTGTTCAAAAATTGGTTTGCCAAAAGCCACGCGGTCGTGTGCATATTTGGTGGCTTCTTCTAAAGCTGCACGTGCCAGACCCACTGCCTGTGCAGCAATACCGATTCGTCCACCTTCCAGATTGGCCAAGGCAATTTTCAGACCTTCGCCTTCGGCACCGAGTCTTAAACTTTCATGAATGCGGACATCGGTTAAGGCAATCTGACAGGTATCCGAAGCATGCAGGCCGAGTTTTTCTTCCACCCGAATCACTTCATAGCCAGGTGTGTCGCGCGGTACTAAAAATGCACTCATGCCTTTTTTGCCCGCAGCTGGATCAGTCACGGCAAAGACAATAATCATCCCGGCATTGTGGCCTGAAGTAATAAACTGTTTGGCGCCATTCAGAATGTAATAATCGCCATCCTTGACCGCCCGGGTTTTAATCGCGGCAGCATCCGATCCGGTATGCGGTTCGGTTAAGGCAAAGGCCCCAATCATTTCACCTTGCGCTAAAGGCTTTAAAAATTGCTGCTTTTGCTGTTCCGTACCAAACTTGAGAATCGGCACACAACCCACCGAATTGTGTACACTCATAATCGCAGATGTTGCACCATCGGCCGCAGCGACTTCTTCTAAAGCAAGCACATAAGCCAGTGTGCCGGTACCTGAACCGCCCCATTCTTCCGGAATCAGCATGCCCAGAAAACCCAGCTCTCCCATTTGAGCCAAGGCCTGTTTAGGAAAGATGCCTTTTTGATCCCACTCGCTGGCATGCGGTTTAATCTGTTCTTGGGCGAAGCTTTTGGCCATATCCTGAATCAGTTGTTGTTCTTCCGTAAATTGCATCGATGCTTCCTTCAATCTCTTTAATTCGATCTTTTATTCAATCTGCTGGCTTGGGCTGGTTATGCAGTCTTCGTTTGCTGCTGCTTGTTGATTTCCTGATTACGCAATAAGAAGCGCTGAATTTTGCCGCTCGGGGTTTTTGGCAGTTCAGTAACGAATTCAATCAGGCGTGGATAGGCATGCGCCGACAGACGCTTTTTCACAAATTGACCTAGTTCTTCTTCCAGATGGGCCGAAGCTGTAAAGTTATTCGCCAGAATCACAAAGGCTTTAATCACTTCGGTACGCTCGGGATCAGGCACACCAATGACTGCTGCTTCAATCACGGCATCATGTTCCAGCAAGGCACTTTCCACATCAAATGGACCGACCCGATAGCCTGACGTTGTAATGACATCATCACTACGTCCAACGAAGCTCATGCTGCCATCGGCATGAATTTCTGCGGTATCCCCAGTTAAGTAATACTGTCCAACAAATGGAGATTTTCGGCTTTCTTCATAACCAGAGAACCACATCATCGGAGATTGGCTGATATCAACCGCCAGAATTCCCGGAACGTCAGCCGCTAATTCATGACCTTGTTCATCGACAACGGCTATTCGGTAACCCGGGCTGGCAAAGCCTGCCGAACCTGAACGGACCGGATGTTCCAGGGCATGATGATTACACACCACCATCCCGACTTCGGTCTGGCCATAATGGTCATAAATCGGCACATCTAGCACCTCTTTGAACCAGCGGATCACTTCCGGATTTAAAGGTTCACCGGCACTGCTGACGACACGTAATTTACTGCGCAGTTGTGCCATCTGGACAGGATCGGCTGCCATCATCATGCGGTAAGCGGTCGGTGCCCCCGCCAGATTGGTAATGCCATATTCCTTAACAATTTCGCAGACACTTTCTGCATTAAAACCGCCTTCATAAAATAAGGTCGAGTGTCCAAGCATTAAGGGACCAGTAATCGCGTAATACAAACCGTAGGCCCAGCCGGGATCAGCAATATTCCAGAATGCGTCTTCAGGAGTCAGACCAATGGCATTTTGCATATAGCTTGCAAAAGCAATCAGTGCTTTCAGCGGAACTTTAAGCGGTTTCGCCGGTCCAGTGGTGCCGGAGGTAAACATCAATAAAAAAGGATCATTGATATCGAGCATTTCCAGCTCACAAGCTTCAGCCTGACGGTTTAATACCGTCCAGAAGCTGAGATCGTGCGGATAACGTTCTGCCTCGCTTTCGGCATGTACCGTCACAATCGGTGCACAGTTGCTGATCTCGGATAATTTCTCCCGATTGGCTAAATCGGTTACTACCAGCTTGCTTTGCGCCAGCTGAATGCGATGCTCGATGGCTTTGGGACCAAAGGCTGTAAATAACGGTTGATAGACCGCACCAATCCGCCAGGTTGCTAAAATGGTAATAATCAGCTCCGGGGTACGCGGTAATAATCCGGAAACGCGGTCGCCTTTACGGATTCCCTGAGATTTTAAAAAGTTGGCAAACTGGCTGGAATATTTTTTCAGCTCGCGAAAGCTATACTGTTCTTTGCGGCCATCTTTGCCATACCAGTACAAGGCAATGGCATCGGAATCGGCATGACGGTCACAGCATTCATAACAGGCATTTACTGCCTGCATTGAACCGGAGAGATACTGACTTGCAACCGTATTTAAATCAAAGTTTTGAACCGTTGTTTGATAATCTAACATGTTAAACCTCAGCCTGAATTTATCGTTATTACTGACAAGGTGTAGTTATTGAAGCGAATCCTTGCTCCATCTGAATCTTTTAAGTTTTAAGCAGGTGGCGTGGTGTATTGATGCATGATGCTGGAGAAGTCCAGATGGGCATCGCCTTCCTGACAAAGTTGTTGATAGAGTTTCTGTACCATGCTGCCCAGCACCACCGGCTGATCCACCTGTTGCGCTGCATCCACGGCCAGACCCAAATCCTTCAGCATCAGTTGTGCGGCAAAACCGTCGGTATAACCCCGCGATGACGGCGCATTGGCACAGATATCTGGCCATGGATTATAAATTTCAGAACTCCAGCAACGTCCGGTGGAACTGTTGATCACCCCAGCCAAGGCCTGTGGATCAATGCCCAGTTTGGCCCCGAGTGCCATCCCTTCTGCCACCGCAGTCATGGAAATTCCCAGAATCAGGTTATTACAGATTTTTGCCACCTGTCCTGTTCCCACCGCACCACAATGCACCAGATTTTTACCCATACAGCTGAGAACCGGTTTGACCGCCTCAAAGGTGGCATTATCTGCACCGACCATAAAGGTTAAAGTGCCGTCTTTGGCACCTAAAGTACCGCCGGATACCGGTGCATCACAGACGCGAATCTGCTTGACCTGAGCTGCTGCAGCAACCTCCTGAATGGTTTGCGGATCAATGGTGCTGCTGTCTATACATAAGCTGCCCGCTTGAAGCACCTCCAGAATACCGTGTTCACCAAGATAAACCTCACGTACATGCTTGGCTGCGGGCAACATGCTGACCACGATCTCCGCCTGCTTCGCGGCAGCTTGTGGACTGTCGCAGACGATACCACCCGCTTCTGCAAAATGCTGTAAAGCCACTGCACTTAAGTCATAACCAAAAACCTGATGACCGGACTTCAGCAGATTTTGCGCCATGGAGCCGCCCATGTTGCCTAAACCGATAAATGCAATCTTCATGCTGATGCTCCTTAACGCAGACTGATCGTGGTATTGACACCAGTGGTTTCCTGGTCATCTTCAAACCAGCGGCTGGTAATGGTTTTGGTCTGGGTATAGAACTGCACCGCCTGTTTGCCATAAGGACCGAGATCACCCAGTTTTGAACCGCGTGAACCAGTAAAGCTGAAGAAAGGTACAGGGACAGGAATTGGAATGTTAATGCCCACCTGACCGATATCAATCTGGTTCTGGAAGGTACGTGCCGTATTGCCATTTTGGGTAAAGAGACCAACGCCATTGCCAAATGGATTGGCATTAATTAGCTCAATGGCCTGCTCTAAAGTATCGACATGCATGATCGCCAGTACCGGACCAAACACTTCTTCTTTATAAATGCGCATATCGGTCGTGACCTGATTAAAAATCGTTGGCCCGACAAAATTGCCTTTTTCATAGCCTAGAACCTGTACATCACGGCCATCCAGCAGCAGTTCAGCGCCTTGTTCAACGCCACTGTTAATCAGATCCAGTACGCGTGCTTTGGCACGGGTTGAAATCACTGGTCCAACATCGGTATTTGGCTCGTGTCCGGCATTAACTTTCAAAGTTTTGGTTTTATTGACCAGTTCATCGACCCAGTGCTTGGTATCACCAACCATCACCGCCACAGAAAGTGCCATACAACGTTGACCTGCGGCGCCAAAGGCTGCACCGACCAACGCATTTAAGGTCTGTTCCTTGTTGGCATCAGGCATCACCACGACATGGTTTTTCGCGCCCATCATCGACTGCACACGCTTGCCGTGCTGGCCTGCGAGGTTATAAACATGCGTGCCGACTGCAGTCGAACCCACAAAAGAAATCGCCTTGATGTCACGATGAGTACACAGTAGATCGACCACTTCTTTACCGCCATGGACCACATTCAGTACGCCTGCCGGCACACCTGCCTGAATCGCCAGTTCAACCAGCATCATGGTCGATAGCGGATCCTGTTCAGAAGGTTTTAAAACAAAAGTATTCCCGCAGACAATCGCCATCGGGAACATCCACAGTGGAATCATTGCCGGGAAGTTAAACGGCGTAATCCCTGCACAGACACCTAGTGGTTGCTGCAAGGTATAGGTATCGACACCGCGTGCCACGCCCTCAATATACTCACCCATCTGTAATGAACCGATCGAACAGGCATGCTCGACCACTTCCAGACCGCGCTGGATATCACCTTCGGCATCGGCCAATGTTTTGCCCTGCTCCGCCGTTAATACCTGCGCAATACTTTTTAAATTGGTACGAATCAGATCCTGCAATTTCAGCATAATCCGCATACGGGCTTGAATCGGGGTTTGGCGCCAGCTGGCAAAGGCATTTTGTGCGGCAGCAATGGCGGCATTGACTTCTTCTTCGGTAGCAAATGGCACCTGACCCAAGACTTCCTGAGTTGCAGGATTAACAATATCTTGCCAATGGCTGGTTTTTGATTCGACAAATTCACCATTAATGAGGAGTTTTGCGGTGGTGAATCCGGTACTTTGCTGTGGATGAGAAATGGCGTTCATGGTCGCTCCGTGCTGGGTTGTTATTGTCGTTGTATCTGCCTTTACTGGCTTTTATGTAACGTATAATTTTTACGCTGTTTCAGCAGACTAACAAAGAACACTTTGACCACCAATAGAAATTGGTGCACGATGGTTGTGCAAATATGCACAGGAATTTAACAGGATGTTAAATAAAAAATGAAAGTGGATTGGGATCATTTACGCTTTTTTCTGGTTTTGGCGCGTGCTAAAACGCTCACCAATGCAGCACGCTTGATTGGGGTTGAACACAGTACCGTAGCGCGGCGAATTCAGGCCCTGGAAAGTACTTTAGGTACGCAATTGTTTAAGCGCGAAGCCACCGGTTATGAACTGACCTCGGAAGGTCTGGCACTGGTGCCGCGTGTCGAACAGATGGAGCAGTCCTTTATCCAGATTGACAAGCGCCATGATCCCTTGCAAGGTCGGGTCCGGATTGGTGCACCAGAAGGCTTTGGAACTGCATTTTTAGCGCGGTTACTGGCTGAGTTTTCCCAGCATTATCCCTCCTTAACCATCGATTTAATTCCGGTTCCGAAGACCATTAAATTGTCACATCGTGAAGCCGATATTGTGATCGCGATTGACCGTCCCAAATCTGGTCCCTATATCATTACTCGTTTGTCTAATTACTGTTTAAAGCTATATGGCAGCCAGCATTATTTACAGCAAAATCCGGAAATTAAAAAACTGGAAGACCTCCAGCAGCACCGTTTTGTCGATTATATTGATGATCTGGTCTATAGCACTGCACTTTATTCGCTGGAGCGTCTTCCCTTGCAGGTCAGTGCCTGTTTTCGCAGTAACAGTATTCTGGCGCAGGAGATTGCGGTTCGCGCAGGAGCCGGGCTGGCTATTTTGCCGAAATTTCTGGTCAATGATAAAAGCGAACTCAAAGAGGTTCTGGGCGATCAGGTCAGTTTTACCCACACTTTCTGGATGCTGACCTTGGTCGATCTGCAACATGAACCGAAAATTAAACTGGTCTGGGATTTCTTACGTAAGCAGGCTGATCTTCAGCAAGACTTGTTGATGGGTAGATGAATATTGAACATACTGTTCACTTTGCATAGCTATGTACCTTAGTTAAATCAACTGAAACAACAACGTATCGATACAGCAAATGAACGTATCACAACATTCCCGACGCGCATGCCTTGTTAAATTAACAGTCGATGATTCGCAATGTTTAATGAGATACGGGAAAATAATATGAAAATTCTGATCGTTCTGACTTCACATGACCAACTCGGTGACACGGGTAAAAAAACCGGCTTCTGGCTGGAAGAACTGGCTGCACCTTATTATACGTTTATCGATGCCGGTGCAGAAGTCACATTGACCTCTCCTGCAGGTGGTCAGCCACCATTAGATCCAAAAAGTAATGAGCCGGATGCGCAAACTGAAACTACCAAACGCTTTGAAGCAGATGAAGTGGCCAAGCAGGCTCTTGCCAATACGCATAAACTGAGTGAAGTTCTCAATCAGGATTTTGATGCCGTGTTCTATCCGGGTGGTCATGGGCCATTATGGGATCTGGCCAAAGACCAGAATTCCATTTCTTTAATTGAGCAGACCTTGCAGGCAGATAAACCTGTTGCGCTGGTCTGTCATGCACCCGGTGTCCTGCGTGATGTGAAAGATGCCGAAGGCCGTTCGATTGTAGAAGGCAAGACAGTCACCGGTTTTACTAATACCGAAGAAGACGGCGTAGGTCTAACCGATATTGTGCCATTTTTAGTGGAAGACATGCTGAAAGAAAAAGGTGGGAAATATTCCAAAGCTGAGGACTGGCAGGTGCATGTACAGAAAGATGGTTTACTGATTACCGGGCAGAATCCGGCCTCTTCTGCCGCGACTGCTGAAGCACTATTAAAATCACTCAATAAAGTAGGGAGTAAAGTGTAGAAAGAGCTCTTAACTCAGTAGGTTCTTTTAATTGGGATTCAATAGCTTAATTTAATTTCAATTAGTCTGATTAAGATACTAATATCCGCAAATAAACCCTTAGATTAAATGATTTAATTTAGGGGTTTATGACTTTCATTGCACATACATGAAGAAGTTAAACTCTTCCTAATTTGTGCGAACTTAAGTTGCCACTTGGGTATGAGCTTTGCCTGATTCAGTATGCGCATAAATCGGCAAATTTTATCTACGGTAAGCATCCATTACATTTAATAACTGATATTTATGAATTGAATCTTGAGTGCTGGCAAATATAGCTTAGGCTACATCTCAAATAAGTGTACTTCTATTCATAATATTTGATTCCTCAACGTTTAAATGAGTTTTATCCTCAGTTATGTTTTTGTTTCTGATATATACAAATAGTTTTTTGCAGCACATATTCATTTTATCTATATTAAATAAAAAGCTCATCTTTCGATAAGCTCTTCTATTTAACAAATATTATAAGTGATCTGAATCACTACTCTATTTTGCGAAATCTTTTAATAATGCTTTTCTAACAATTTCATCAAAGTCAGCTTTGGAATACGCAGGTTTGTTCTTTATAACTTTTAGACAATAATTTTTAAATAGGCTTATACCAAGCAAATTCCATAGTTTCATTGCTCACCTCAACTGTTTAATGCTTGAGTATAAAACTAGCATTAGAATTTGTATCCTTCTAATCTTGTTTTGATTATTTTTTGTACTATATGTAAATAAAAGCATTCGAATATAAGTTAAACGGTAAATAAAAATTTCATTACTTAGCGGGCTTTAGATCAAGTTCGTATTTTAACCAACGCTGCATGCGACATATTCCTTGCTAGAAGTTCAATATACCTACATTGCCTCCGATTTTACGGCTGTATACTATTTTTACTCAAGATTTAGGCATTGCTTGCTTTATGTCCGACTTTCAGCTTTCTTTAAGTGAATACTTGTCAATGGTTCAGGAGGTTATCAAAATAACCTTCGATGAGTCGGTATGGGTCAAAGCTGAGATCCGTAATCTGAGTATTAAAGGCGGCCACTATTATTTAGAGCTGGCAGAAAAAGAAGAAAATACAGATAAAGTTATTGCCAGTTGTAAAGCGACAATCTGGAAGTTTTCAGCAGCCAAAATGGTTTTAAAATTCGAACGTGAAAGTGGTATTGAGCTATCTAAGGATCTAAATGTCCTGATTAAAGTTAAAGCTACATTTAATCCACAGTATGGTTTTTCCCTCAATATAGAAGATATTAATTCAAGTTATACCCTGGGTGATATTGCACAGCGCTATCAGCAAATATTAGAACGCTTAACCAAAGAAGGTTTAGCCGATAAAAATAAACTCCTCCCCACTCCGTTAGATATTCAAAACGTTTTGGTGATTGCTCCGGAAAATGCGGCGGGTTTAGGTGACTTCAAGAAAGATGCTGATACTTTAAATAAAGCCGGTGTTTGTCATTTCGTTTATCACACTGCCACCTTTCAGGGAAATACCGCTGCAGTTTCAATTATCAATTCATTGGGCGATGGTTTACGTCAGTGGGCTAAAGACTTTAAAGCCGCACCAGATCTAATTGTAATTATCCGGGGCGGCGGTGCTGTAAATGATCTGGCTTATTTAAATGACTATGATTTAGCGGCCCTGCTCTGCAAACGTACAGTTCCGGTCTGGGTCGGTATTGGCCATGAAAAGGACCGCACCATTTTGGATGAAATCGCTCACCGGTCATTTGACACCCCAAGTAAAGTGATTGGCGGTATTCGCAATGTGATTGTGGAACGGACTCAGAAAGTACTGGAATCACTACAGACGATCAAGCTTTTATCTCAGCATCAAATCACGGCATATCAAAGCCAAAATGATCAATACATCAGAGTAATTAAAACGCTTGCTCATGGCCAAATCAATGAAGCCAGTAAAACCCTGGATTTAATAAAAGACACCTTACAGTACTTAGCGCAGCAGCAAATTAAACTGGCTTCCAAGCAGGTTGAATCATTAATGCGTGAAGTCCTATTACAGAATCCGCGGCATGTTATGGCCAAAGGTTTCGGTATCGTCCGCAGCCAAGGCAAAGCTATTCATTCTATTCAACAGATTTCGGATGACAGTCTTCAGGTAGAATTACAGGATGGCACCATTGAAGCCCACGTGACAAAGGTAATAAGCAATGACTAAAAAAGAATTAACGTTTAAAGAAGGTTATGAAATTCTTCAGAAGAATGCTGAGCTGCTGCAATCACAAGAAGAGCCTGATATTGATAACTTGATGAAAATCGTTGAAGAGTCGATGTCTGCTTACAAAGCCTGTAAATCACGTGTTGATGCAGTGCAGCAGGCTTTGAATGAGACTTTTAAGGAGTAGGTTTAAGCTAAAGACCTGAATAAAACTAACCATGTGATTTCTTGGGATGACTTGTTTAAAAGCTTAGCTAGAAACACTGATGAAAAAAGTACTCCAAACTAAAATTGGAATGGATGGTAACTGAGAAGGTCAACCCTAGCTAATTTTAAGGGCGCAAAAATTAAATACCTCGTGAATGGGATTTCTTCACATGTCTCTATATTTTCTGTTTTTATAAGAATGGCGATCTTTGGCATGATCTCTATTCTGGTAGCTGTGGAGTGCAACTATGTGAAATGATTTTCTTGCATCTAATAGTTAAGGACACATCCTCGCAATGAGGCGTTTTTATTGCCTGTGCTTTTTACACTGCTAATTTTTTTATTGCTTACATAGTACTTATATAGGATTCAGAATTAAAAAAGCACCTAAGAGAATCGCTCTTAAGTGCTTGTTATATATGGTGGGCCCAGACAGACTTGAACTGTCGACCAACGGATTATGAGTCCGTTAACATAAAGGTTAAAAATCAAAAAGATACAACTATTAATTCAATAATATCATACAGTTATTTATTTTAAAAAGTTTACTATTCACTCTTTTTGTAGATTAATATATATTGATTTTGCTTACTACTTGCTTACCAGACGCTTACTAGAATGAAACTAACAAAACCCACAATTGATAAAATTGATTGCTCAGACCAAACTAAACCAACTTTCTTTTGGGATGAAAAAACACCTGGATTTGGTGTTAAAGTTACACCTAAAAATAATAAAAGCTACATTTTCCAAGGTCGTATTGTTCTTCAAAACCGTCGTATCAAAATTGGTGACGTTGATATATGGAAATTAGATGACGCTCGTAAGTATGCACAAGAATTAGCTATTATGTGTCACAAAGGGATTGACCCATTGATCGAGCGTAAGAAAGCTTTAGCTGATAATAAAGAAATGCTAAAACAAGAGAAACGCAAGACGATTAAATTTAAAGATGTATGGTTGGAATATTTAAAAGCAAGACAATCTGATTGGCGACCAAGAAGTTATCAGGACCATATCGAATTATCTCGAGGTGGTTACGATCCTGAAAAAAATAGTGTTTATACCAGTCAACCCATTTATCAACTGTTTGAGTACAAACTTTCTGAATTAACTGCAGATGTATTTTGCGATTGGCTTGATTACAATGACTTTCGTCCAACAACATCAGCTAAAGCATACCGACTTACACGAGCTTTCCTTAATTGGTGTGAGGAACATGATGATTACGAAAACTTAGTGCCTTCAAAATCATATAATACTAAAAAAGTTAAAGATAAAGTCCCTTCCCCCAAAGCCAAAAATGATTGTTTGATGAAACAGCATCTAAAACCATGGTTTGAAGAGGTAAATAAGTTAGCTAGTAGAAAAATAGCGATTTTTTTGATATGTAGTTTAATCACTGGTTGCAGAAAGAATGAGTTACTTTCATTAAAATGGACAGATGTCGATTTTCGTTGGAAAACAGCAAAAGTCAGAGATAAAATAGAAGATGAGGGTCGCCTAATCCCTCTGACTGCATATGTTGAAAGCCTGTTATTAGAACTAAAGAAAAATTCTGATTCTAAATTTATATTTAGCAGTAAGGGCGCTGCATGTGGGCATATTGTTAATCCCTATGATAGTTTAGAGAAAATATGTAAAAAACTAAATATTGAACTTACTCCCCATGGATTGAGAAGATCATATCGAACATTAGCTATTTGGGCTCATATCAATGAAGGATCTTTAGCACAAATTGCAGGTCATAAACCGAGTGCATTAGTTGAAAGGCACTATATAGTTAGACCCATGGATATGCTACGAGAAACGCTACAAGAATATGAGGATTGGATCTTAAGCTGTGTGGATGACGTCAATTGAACTCATATTCTAAACCATTGATTTTAAATATTAATTTACATAATATAGAATTTTATACCCAATTTTTACCCAAATTAGATTTAGTGTATTGAATCCTAAAATTAATTTTATTCAAAGTAGCTTTAGGATTTGAACTTACGTACTGAGATTAACGTATGTAAATTGAATATAAAATGAAAAATTATAGCATTACTTTTTTATATTTCTGTTTTTCAAGTATCATTTGAGAATACAGCTGTAGGCATAAAGGTATGTTTAAAAATATTGATGCTTAAAAAAATTAGATCAGTATCATCCTCCCCCCCTAAGATTGTCAAAAATCTACAAGAAACTCTTAGTGTTCGTTAGACATACCACTCAAATATAATCGAAAGTAATGCTCTTACAATACTGGAAACCAAAATCATTTTAGAAGGCATAACTGTTAGAGGAAATTCCGTGGGAACTTTAAAAAGTATTTATGTAAGACAACTATATTATAAAAATTAAAAAATCCATCACCTTGATCGACAAGATGATGGATTTGAAATCATTTTAATTTAACTCATATGCCCATTGAATCAGCAGTCTAAAAAAACCTGCAACAATGGCTAGACTGAGTACGCCACCCAGCCATAGCACAATAAACCACCCTGCTTGATTGAGCTTCATGATGATTCTCCTTAATGATAGCCATCATCGCCGACACGGACTTTATCGCGAAATACCCAATACGATAGTGCGGTATAGAACAAGATAATCGGGATCAATACCAATGCCCCAATCAAGGCAAATAGCTGACTACTTTGTGGTGCAGCAGCCTGCCAAATCGTGACAGACGGTGGAATAATATTTGGCCATAGACTGATGAGGAACCCTGTATAAGCCAACAGCACCAAGGCTAAAGTATAAATAAATGGTGCAAACTCCTGACGTCGTTTACAGGCACGTAATGCCAATACCGTAAACACCAACACTAAAATCGGCACAGGGCTAAAATAATACAGTTGAGGCAAGCTAAACCAACGACTAGCAATATCTGCATGTACCATTGGGGTATAAATACTGACCGCACCAAAGATCACTAATAAGGCAATAATCAGTTTTGACATGAGGCTAAACATATGCTCTTGTACCCGGGCATCGGTTTTAAAAATCAACCAACCACAGCCCAAAGTAGCATACAGCACCACCACCGCAATGCCGGTAAACATTGAAAATGGGGTCAACCAATCTAATCCGCTACCACTATAAATACCATTAGTGGTTTCAATGCCTTGAATATATGCCCCTAAAATCATGCCTTGGAAAAATGAAGCGAGGATGGAACCCCAAATAAAGGCCTGATCCCATAAGTGTTTAGTTCGATTGGCTTTAAAGCGAAACTCAAATGCCACACCACGGAAAATCAGTGAGATGACCATTAAGATAATCGGCATATACAGCGCAGAGAGCACAGTCGAATACACCAATGGAAATGCCGCAAATAAGCCTGCGCCACCTAACACCATCCACGTTTCATTACCGTCCCAAACCGGCGCGACGGTATTCATCATCACATCACGTTCTTGTCGGTCTTTGACCAAAGGAAATAAGATGCCAATCCCTAAATCAAAGCCATCTAGCACCACATAAATTAGCACCCCAACAGCAATGATCACCACCCAAATTAAGGATAAATCAATCATGGTTTTTCTCCTGTGGTGCTGCCTCTAAGGCTTCATCAATGGTACTCATTGGACGATTCGACGCACGAATCACTTCACCTTCCGTATGGGCTTGTGAATGTACAAACTGTGGTCCTTTGACCATCATTTTCAACATGTAATAAATCCCAATGCCAAATACGATGCAGTACACAACCACAAAGATAATTAAGGTTAAACCGACTTGTTCTGCCGATACCGGTGACAAGGCATCTTTGGTACGCAGTACCCCATACACGACCCAAGGTTGGCGTCCGACTTCTGTCGTAAACCAACCGGCAAGCAAAGCAATAAAACCTGATGGACCCATGCAGAGGGCAAATTTATGTAGCCATTTTGACTCATAAAATTTGCCTGTTTTACGTAACCAAGCACCGATGAAGGCAAGAAAAATCATCAATACGCCCATACCCACCATGATGCGGAAACTCCAAAACACCACCAATGAGTTAGGTCGATCTTCAGGGGCAAATTCTTTTAAGCCTTTCACCTCACCATCTAGCGTGTGCGTCATGATCAGGCTACCGAGATTCGGAATACCAATTGCATACTTGGTTTCTTCCGCTTCCATATCTGGAATACCGAATAAATATAACGGCATGCCATGATCTTTATTGGTTTCCCAGTGCCCTTCAATCGCAGCCAATTTAGCAGGTTGATGTTCTAAGGTATTTAGACCATGTAAGTCACCGACAAACATTTGCAGTGGCGCTAATGCCAAGATCATCCACATGGCCATGGAAAACGATTTTTTCACCAAGGCATCACGGCGACCTTTGAGTAAATGCCAAGCCGCAGTGGCAGCGACCAATAAGCCTGAGACCAAAAACGCTGCCAATGCCATATGCACTAAGCGATATGGAAAAGACGGGTTAAAGACAATCGCAAACCAGTCCTGTGGCACGATAATGCCATTTTCAAAGGTGAAGCCTTGTGGGGTTTGCATCCAACTGTTGGACGACAAAATCCAAAACATGGAAATGCAGGTGCCGATGGCCACCATGAGGGTAGCAAAAAAATGGGTTTTGGGTCCGACTCGCCCCCAACCAAACAACATGATGCCCAAAAAGCCAGCTTCTAAGAAGAATGCACTGAGCACTTCATAACTAAGTAAAGGCCCTGTCACACTCCCGGCAATACGGGAAAATTCACTCCAGTTGGTGCCAAATTGGTAGCTCATTACTACGCCAGAGACCACGCCCATCCCGAACGATAATGCAAAAATCTTGATCCAAAATTGGAATAGATCACGGTACACAGGGTCATTAGTTTTTAGCCATCGCCACTCTAGAACAGCAAGAAAGCTTGCAAGTCCAATGGAAATAGCAGGGAAAATAATATGAAAAGAAACAGTAAATGCGAATTGAATCCGCGCCAATTCGAGCGCTGTTAAACCTAAATCCATATAGTCACCTTATTGTGAAATTGTGTGGTGATTGCGGTTCAAACTTAAGTCTAGAACCGAAGACTTGTTTACACTCTCGCACGCCTGTTGAGCTCTGTCAGTAAACTGTATCTCTACGCTTTTTCGACAGACGAACGCATTCTGTCCGTGGTCAACAGACAACAAAAAAATTAAATTCATGTGATTACACTCTATAACGTTAATCTATGAAGTTCGATTAAAAACTTCCATACAAAACCAGTTCTAAAGTGTTAAAGGTGGGGCTCGCCCTTGGGGCAGTAGATAAAGCCTTTGCAGCGAAAAATAAACATGCCGAAAAGCGTCTTGATAAGACGTCAATCGAACCTGAATTCTATCGATAATTTCGTGCAGATTAAAATCAAAAGGAAGGACCACATCACCATAGACTTTACAGTACTGGCATTGGTGGTTTTGCCCATTATGATCATCGTGCTCATGATGATCGTGAGTCAGATGATGCACTAGTTCATGATAGGTCTGGTGAATGTGTTGGTGTTTTTCTGGGGACAATAAATTATGTGTAATAGACAGACACACCGGAGCAATTTGAAATTCTTCGGGTAATAGTGGTTGTAAATATACTACGATTTGCAAAAGTAAGGTCGCAATTGCAAGACACAGTCCACTCTGTCTGAGCAACATATTCTCTCAACGTATACCAACACAAGCAATATGCTTAGAAAAGCAATGCTGGCTTGAAATCCGAGGGCTCAAGTCAGCTTTATAGAACTAATATAGCTAAAAAAATACGATCTTTAAAGTGAATATTCACTTTAAAGATATAAATATGAATATTTAAGATAAAGATGTAATCTGCACATAAATAATTGTAGTTACAATTATTTATGCTTTAAAGAAATTCAATGGCAACTTCAGATAAGACACGCCATTTGCTTCAGGCTCAGGAAAATGCCCTGCAAGCATATTGATTTGAATCGAAGGCAAAATCAGTTTGGGCATACTCAAGGTAGCATCGCGCTGATTACGCATCTGAACAAATTCAGCCTTAGTGGTGCCTTCATGAATATGAATATTGTGCTGTTTTTGGGTTTGAATATCGGTTTGGCAGTGATATTCATCACGCGTCTTTGGCAAATAATCATGACACAAAAATACGCGAGTCGTTTCTGGCAATTGATACAGGGTTTGCACCGAATCAAACAAGGTGTCTGCACTACCCCGTGGGAAATCACAACGTGCGGTACCATAGTCCGGCATAAACAAAGTATCACCGACAAACACGGCGTCACCCACGACATAACTTAAACATGCCGGCGTATGCCCCGGTGTTGGGATGTTATATGCCTCGAGCTCACCAATATGAAAATATTCATGATCATCAAATAAATAATCGAATTGTTGCTGAGCATTAAACTGCTTGATGTCTAGGTTATAAATGGCACTAAAGGTCTCTTGTACCAATGCAATATGATGACTCATGGCAATTTTGCCACCCAATACCGACTTTAAATACTGCGCGGCGGTCAAATGATCGGCATGTACATGGGTTTCTAAAATCCATTCCACTTGCAAATCTTGTGCTTTAACATACGCAATGATTTGATCAGCATGGGTCGTTGAGGTGGTTGCAGAAGACGCATCATAGTCCAAGACACTGTCAATGATGGCACAGTGCTTGGTCGCTGGATCAGTCACCACATAACTAAAGGTATTAGTCGCTTGGTCAAAAAAATCCTGAACAATCGGACGTTGCATGGTTAAGCTCCTGACCATTTACGGTGAATCAATACACCTGCAAGCATGGCAACAATAAAATACAGCACTTGATAATGCCCTAAACCAATTAAAGTGAAACTTGGTGCTGGGCAAACACCAGCAATACCCCAGCCTGCACCAAACATTAACGCACCTGTAATCAGTTTTGCATCAATTTTATTGTTACGTGGTAAATCAATCGGTTGATTAAATACTGTGGTTGGCGCAATACTACGCACCGCTTTTTGGAATGGTATAAATGCCACTGTAATTGCGCCCATCATGACAAAAGCAAGGCTCGCGTCCCAGTTGCCGAATAGATCTAAAAAATCGATCACTTTTTGCGGATTAGACATGCCAGAGAACATCAAACCTACTGAAAAAAGCGAACCAAATACAAAAGCTAAAAAGTTTTTCATTTTAGAATGCTCCAATCAAGTGACGAACGACATATACAGCAATAAAGCCTGCAAACATAAAGGTCATAGTTGCAATGATGGAACGTTTAGATAATCGGCTGATCCCACAAATACCGTGACCGCTGGTACAACCAGAACCTAAGCGGGTACCAAAACCCACCAGTAAACCAGCAATAATCATCATTATTGGGCTAGCAGACACGATAATTTCTGGTTGTACAAAAAGACTATAAATAAATGGCATGATGATCAAGCCTGAAAGAAACCACACTGCAGGCGTTTTAAAAATCGTCTGTGGATTCAGTACCTGCGCAATCAAGCCACTGATGCCTGCAATACGCCCATGGACATACAAATAACCCACCACTGCTATACCCAACAAAGCACCACCAAGAAACGCTGTCACAAAATCATGCATAGTTAATGCGCCATAAAACAATATTTAAACTAATATAATATAATATTATATTATATATCAATCAAGTCATTTTATGTTATTATCTCGATATACTTTGCTCCTTTTGCTTTTTATGATTCAGGTTAGACGTTATGAACATCGCATTCGATAACTTAAAAATTGAATTTACGCAGGTTGATACCGTTTCCAATTGTTTGAAAGTGTTATCAAATCCTGACCGTTTAAAAATTTTATGTGTGTTGATCAGTGGCGAATTGAATGTTCAGCAAATTGAGGAATGTACCAATATTCATCAGCCGACTCTTTCACAACAATTGACCGTTTTACGGAACAATAAAATTGTCTCGACACGTCGCGAAGGCAAACAAATTTATTATCAATTAGCAGACCCTAAAGTGCTGGGCATTATGCAAACACTGTATCAATTGTACTGTCAGGAATAAACATTTTTGTGCATGCCCTCTTGTCTGGAAGCTCAGCCAAGTTTAGTAAATCCAAAATGAGATGATCAGTAAAAACCCGGTCAGCATGGTAAATAAATTCAGCCATACGGGATGTTGGGTCTGATAATCCTCAATAAATTCTTGTTCGGTTAATGAGCGCAACCCTCGACGATATTGCAAAATTGAGGCAAAGTTCACCAATAAACCAAACACAATCACGGCAATGCCCAGCCACTGTCCATAGATAATTTTGTGCTGATATTGCTCAGGGTGCAGTAGTTGTAGCAATACGTTTGATTTTTCAATCAAAAAACCAAAGGCTATCAGCGCTAAACCACTGCGATTCCATGCCAATGCCGTACGTTCCAAAGCAAACAATACCCGTGGATCTTGTAAATTTGACATTGTGCCCCCTGATGTTTAAGTAGTTGATGTTGAGCTTAGCATGATCTTAGACGGGCTATTGTGTTGGCTGGGTGAGCATTTATTTTACTTATTTTTCAAAGATTTCTTTGAGATCACTCGGCATCCCTTGTGCAGACTGGAAGTTACCCTTGCTATCACGCCAAGCAATGGATGGTGTTGAGAAGAAACCATATTTGCCCATTAAATTTTGGTTAAAATCAATTTTTTCTGCTATCTCTACAGGAATATTTTCTGCTGGTTTAAGGCGCTTTTTGCCACGATTGACATTGATATCATGAAATACCGCTGTTGGATTTTTTGACATGAGTAAAGTTGCCACCTGAGCACGGCTTTCTTCACGAATCACCCCCACTTGAACATGACGCAATTGAACCTTGCCTGACTCTACCCAAGGACGTGCTTCTTGCCAAAATTTATGGCAATACGGGCAATTGGGATCTGAGAATACATAGACAATACGTGGCGCATCGGTTTTGCCATCTTGAATCCAGGTTGAATCTTCTAATGTTTTCCATACATTAACTAAAATGGCTTTTTTCATATGCGTTTCAATTTGGCTGTTGGAAAGACTATTTCCTTGGGCATCAAACAACTCGCCTTTGATGTAATACTTGCCATCATTGGAAATAAAAATGGTATTGGAATATTGGTCTTCATGCCCCACCCAACCCGTTAAACCTTCAGGTGCAGGAATTGATTTGACAAATTGAAAGCCTTCTTTTTCGAGTTGTTTTTTAATGGCATTCGGATTGGCACTGACACCACATGCCACCGTCAACAGTGTTCCGATAAGTAAACTGGTTTTAAGTAAAGTATTCATGACGCATATCCTATGATCAATTTATGGATTCATTTTCTTTAAGTATTGTTGCAACATCGCTTGACTGAGTTCGCCTTGATGACGCGCAATCAACTGACCTTGTGCATTGAAAAATAAGGTAGTGGGTAAACCTAAACTGTTCACTGCTTGTGGCATTTCACCCTGCACATCTAGCAGAACGTGTTTAAAACTGAAGTGATGTTTTGTGAGATAAGCACGGACGGTATCGACCTCTTCCCCTTGATTGAGCATGACAAAATGCACCTCAGGATATTGATCCTGCGCACGCTGTAATACGGGCATTTCACGATGACACGGCGGGCACCAACTCGCCCATAAATTCACAACCGTGGGCTGACCTTGAAATTGTTTTAGCGCAATGATTTCTGACGGATCTTGATGGGCAAGCTTCAGACTTGGAAAACTCAAACTTGGATAATGGCTATCTTGATGCATGATTTTTTGTACTGTCCATCCTGCCCCCATAAGCATGACAAAGATCAGTAATAAAATGGCCTTGGCTTTTTTTGTCATGGCTGAGTTTTTCCACCAAAACCACGCACTTCCTGTCAGCACACCGCCTATTAGATGAAAACCTTTGTCTTGAATTTTCAGCATATCAATGGGCGATGCGAGATAAGACTCTATATTCAATCCAATAAAGATCAAGCGTGCACCGAGTAATCCGATCCAAACACTGCTCCAAATCGAATCTTGGAAACGCTGTTGGATTTCGGTTGACCACTGTGCTTGTTGCCCGATTTTTCGTCCAACCATGGCAGTGATCAGCAAAGCCAACACCAAACATAACAATGTCCATGGCAACATCAAGGGTCCAAGATGCAGTGCTTCATTCGAAATCATGGCGGTGTACCTCGGTTTAATCGGCTCAAGAGTTGCGCTGCACTAAAGGTACCCGTCAAACGTAGATTGCGCTGTTCTTGATGCTGTACATCTAAGAAAATCATGGTTGGAGGTCCTAAAATCTGCCAGTCTTTCAGCACAATATCTTGACTTGCTTCATATTCGGTTAAATCGAGTTTGATTCGAGCAACAGCCTCTAAAGCTGTTTGTACATCGGCACGAGGTAACACCTCTTTTTCAATCGGCTGACAAGCCACACACCAATCGGCATACACATCTATGAGCACTGCTTGTCCTTTGACTTTATTGAGTGCCTGTTCAAGCTCAGCTTGGGTACGTACTTTTTGCCATGCGACTAATGTTGTGGCTTGTGTCGTATTCAGTTGTGACCATGCTTGCGTGACATACCATCCACCCGATATTGCGGTCGCTAAGCTCATTGCAATGAACAGCAGTTGCGTCGGCATTTGTGAAATATGTGGACGTATCTTCCATAAAATG
>NZ_DJDC01000014.1:27897-32918 GCF_002430855.1 Acinetobacter sp. UBA5934
CGTATCTTCCATAAAATGTAAACCGTGATACCGATGAATAAGAGTCCCATCAACATCAAATAAACCACACTCGGTAGTAAAGGACGCAGGAAATACACCGCCAACAACAGCATGACAAAACCGAAAGTGAATTTCAGACGATCCATCCACACGCCCGGTTTGGGTAAGTACTGTGCACCAAACGCACAGGCAATCAACAATGGTAAGCCCACACCTAGACCTAGAATAAACAGGTAACTAGCCCCCATCCACGGTTCAGGCAATTGCGCAACAAACAGCAAAGCCCCTGCCAATGGCGCACTCATACAGGGTCCGACAATTAGCGCAGAGATCATGCCCATAATGAATGAACCCCATAAGGTTCCACCTTTTTGTCGTTGTTGCCATTGATCTAAACGCTGTAATACACCTTGTGGTAAAGACAACTGGAATACGCCAAATAAATTCAATGCAAACAGCACGAACATCACGGCAAATAACCCAATAAAGATGGGACTTTGTAGCCAACGTTGGAAGTTATAGCCGAGTCCTGCCACAGCTAAACCCATCAAGGCATAAATCAATGCCATTCCGACCACAAAGACACCAGCAATCATGCCGGCACGATAGCCACGATGACGTTGCACTAAAATACTGGATAAGATCGGAATCAATGGTAAGGAACAAGGTAAGAATGCGAGCAATATCCCTAAACCTAAAAAGATGATCAGATTCACTGCAATATTGTCTGTTGAAAGTAAATAAAAGAAGTACTGGTCGTTGTTCCAATCGGCCTGCTTCGTACGCTGTTCAGCATTCGTTGTAGTCACAGATTCAGAACTTGCCTGCATCATCAAGGCATCGTCTAGCTCTGGCGTACTGGCTTCGCTAGGTTCTGTTAAAGCAGTCACTTCAGAAGAGGGACTTAAACCATTTTCATCCTCTTTGATTTCTGCTGCATTTGCTGGCGTTACAACGGTTACAGTTTCAGTGTTTTTCGCCTGTAGTTCTACAGGTATTGCAGTATTGGGTAATGACGACGATGTGACTGCATCTAATAATTTCTTTTGCGTTGTACTTTGCTGACTCAGCTTGCTTCCAGGCAATAATCCATCGCCATCGGTGTGAATGGTTGTACGCTGTACTGGATAACATAAGCCACTTTCGGCACAGCCTTGCCATTCAATTTTATAGCTTTGATTGGGTTGCATGGCGACAGTCGCTTGCACTTGCCCATAATGTACTTCAGTCATGCCGAAATTAGGGTCATCTTTTTGCTGTGGACGAGGCAGTTGCAGTGATAATGCTTTGCCATTTTCCATGACTTTAAGCTGATCATGATATAGATAATATCCATCAGCAATACGCCACGTGAAACTGGCTTGGTCTTGAGCTGTGGATACAGCCTGAAAAGAAAATGCTTGATCAGGGGGTAAAAAATCAGCGGATGCACTTTGCATACTCAAAATGCTGAATATTCCACACAACCCTACTAACCCTATACGCATAGATGACTTTAATACCCGACATAAATCTATTTCAGTTGATTATGCAAAAGCATAAATTAAGGGAGCATTAACAAGATAAATCATTTATAAAATACAGGCAGGAAGTCAGGAAAACGCTATGTTTGTTGTTTTGGTTGAAGATGATCCATATATTGCCTCAAGTATTTGTGCCACTTTGGATTTTTTAAATATTTCAGTAGAACATGTGAGTCATGCGTGTGATGCAGATTATTTTATCCGTCACAGTGCAGTCGATTTATGTTTGCTGGATTTAGGCTTACCGGATCAAGATGGTTTAGACTTACTGCGATCATGGCGCAGAGATCACATTGATGTTCCTGTTTTGGTTTTAACCGCACGATTACAGACCCAGCAATGTGTTGAGGCCTTAAATGTCGGTGCCGACGACTATTTAACCAAGCCCTTTGAACTGGATGAACTAATTGCACGGGTTCATGCACTCACCCGACGTCACCGCGGCTTTTCATCGAATGTCATTCAATTTGACCACTTAAAGCTCAATAAAGACACTCAAGAAGTCCATTATCAAGATCAAATGATTCAGCTTTCACGACGTGAATACAGTTTGCTTGAAACCTTGATGAGCCATCCAAATCAAGTACTGAAAAATGAAGTTTTGCTAGATAAGTTATACGGCTTCCAAGACAGTATCGAAAGCAATGCTTTGAATGTCCATATTTATCACTTAAGGCAAAAATTGAATGCGGACTATATTCAAACCATTCGTGGTGTCGGTTATATGTTTAGAATTGCTGAGTCAATCCCATGCAAAAATCACACAGCTTAAAATGGCGCTTGGTCAGCAGTCTTCTAGCTGTGATGATCGGCTTATGGAGTGTGGTGTTTGTTTGGCTGTATATCGACTTACAAAAACGTCTACAGGAGACTCTAGATCAACGTCTGCATGCCTCCGCACAAATGGTGGCACGGCTAATTCAACAATTACCACTGCAAAGCTTGGATGAGTCTGCCTTAGCTCAACAACTTCATTCCACAGACCAAGAACAATTGATCGCGTGCGAAGTATCATTATTTAGCTCTGACATCAGTGTAGGACAGCATGTGATTGCCAAAACACGCGGTGCACCGAAAAATTTAAGTCAGCAAGCGGTTGGTTTTAGTACATGGCAACAAGGTGAGATACAATGGCGCAGCTATGTGTTACGTCGCGGTGAGATTCAAGTGGTGGCTGCAGAGCGTATGTTTCTGCGAAAATCTTTACTGAAACAAATTTTGCAATCGGTCTTAATTCCGCTGATCTTGTCATTACTGTTGTGTATCGGCTTAATTGTTTTGATTATTCGTCGGGAATTTAAAGCCTTGGATCAGGTTGCTAGTCATTTAAGTCAGTCAAATTTATCGCTCAATGAAGCAAGCCAATATCTCACAAGCTTAGATGCCAATACCATGCCCTCAGAGATCTACCCTTTTGTGCAAAATGCGAATCGCTTAGTCCATAAACTGCATCAAAGTCTTGAAAATGAAAAAGTCTTTAGTGCATATGCGGCACATGAATTACGCAGTCCTTTAACTGCAATTAAAACCAATGTGCAATTGGCACAACTGATGGCACAAAATGACGGCAATGCCAAATTGCAACAGCGTTTAGATCAAGCCAATCAAAGTATTCATCGTTATTCTGAATTACTTGAACAATTACTGATGCTGTCGAATACCGATCAATCTTTTGAACAAATCACAGCAAGCATTCAAATTAAACCTGTTGTTGCTCAGGTAATTCATGATTTAGCGCTCATTTATCCTGAAGCAACCTCTAAAATTCAAGTCGATTGGCACAGTCTTGGTGATTTAGCATTACCTGAATTTGTCTTATATACCGTTGTTAAAAACCTACTTGAAAATGCCTTATTGCATGCAAACGCTGATGTGATTGAGGTGAGCATGCAGGAAAATACGTTTTGCATTCAAGATAATGGTACACATTTAAATGCTGAAGATATTCCGTATTTGGGGCAACGTTTCTGGCGCAAGTCAGCACAACAAAAAGGTCATGGTTTAGGGTTGTCTTTAGTCAAGATGATGCTGCAACAATATGCTTACGCCGTCCAATTTGAACCGAATTTACCTACAGGATTAAAGATTACGGTGTTATCTCGAAGATAGTTGAATAAAGTTTCTTATCATTTTTGAGGTGGCGTCAATTGAACTCAAATCTCAACTCATTCATTTCAAAGCTATTTTATTGAATAAAAAAATTCATTGACCCAATTTTGACCCACATCAGATTTAGTGTATTGAATCACTTTAAAATCTTGTTCAAATCCAAATTCAGGATTTGAAATGGCATACAGCATTATAGCAGAACATTATATTTAATAATAATTGTAATACTATAACATTACAATTAAATCCTTGTGATATGAATAATCACCTTAACCTCATTAAGACTCAATTTTTAATTTGTATTTTTTGCTTAGGACTTTTAGGCTTATCAGGAAGGGTGCATTCAACCACACCTACTTCTAATGCTGGAGTTAAATAATTTTTTTTGGAATGTTGCTCGGTGGGACAAGTCTATTAGAGCCATCAGCTCAGTTAGGCTATATTCCTTCTGCTCTATATTCTGGATGAGACATTTAACTTTATCGCTAACTTGAGCGGTATCTTGATCGCTGGCATCGGAACTGAATATTGTGTGTAATTCATAGAGATCGTTTCAATCTAGCGATCTCTAAATCCATTTTGTAATTGGCATGTTGAATCCGTTCATTTGATGGGTTGTATTGCTTCTGGACTTCATCTGAGAAAGGAGTTTCTTCACATAATCAAAGTACCTTTCCATCGGTGTTTTACCTTTCAAGGCTGAATGTGATCTCATCCAGTTATAGTAATGCTGCCATTCTGCTAGTTTGTCATGGATATCCTCAGAATTGATATCTACAGTAGCGTAGAACTCAGATTTATCAGTCTTTTGTGAGCGCTTTACCTTGCCATTCAAATGAGGTGAACCTGGTTTATTTGGCCTAAATTTGATTCTATGCTGCATCATTTTTTCTGTACTTTTTCAGCAAAGAATTCCCGCCCACGATCGGTCTGTATTCGCTGTATGGGAAAAGGCATTTCTTCAATTACGCAGTCTAAAAAGTCGAGAGTATTCGCAGCTGTTCGGCGTTTATATATTCTTAAAACGCGATATCGTGTGCAGTCATCGATAGATGTGTACTGATATAGTTCTAGACCCAGTTTACAGGTATCCATTTGAATTCTATCGCCTGGTAATGGACGTTCATAACGAATGAAATCTACTTTACGACGGAATTTTTTAATCGGTTTGACTTGATGGGTGGATAGTACTTTATGGATAGTCGCTAAGGACAACGAGACTCCGTGTAGCCTCATCAATTCTGTTTGCAAACGTCGAGCACCCAAATTTCTAGCTGAGCGCATTTCTAATATTAAGGCCTCTAGCTCAGCATTGATTTTAGTATTTGGCGATTTTAAGGGACATTTACTATGACTACTTAATCCATCTACTATGACTACTTAATCCAT
>NZ_DJDC01000004.1:0-3787 GCF_002430855.1 Acinetobacter sp. UBA5934
AAGGTACACGCTGGATTCAAACCTTAAAAGCTGCCGGTAAAAGTCATTTACACCGTTTTGAGCATAACTATGACCTAGGGGAACTTGAACAACCACCCCAGCTGGATTTATCTGTTTATGAGCAAGATGCCGAAGCACAGCAAATCTTGAAAAATGCCTTGGGTGATGCACAGGATCAGCTTAAACTCCAGTTTGAAACTGACATTCGGCGTACTTTCCGCGTTATTCAATTTGAAGAAACCGAGATTGAAGTCAGTTTAGATGTTGGTGAAGTCCGCACTGAGACTGCACAAAGTGACGTGCATGAAGTTGAATTTGAGCTTAAAGCTGGATCCGTCCAATCATTGCTGGCCTTTAGCTTTGAATGGGTGAAAAAATACCAGCTTTGGCTGGATGTGCGCAGTAAGGCTGAAATCGGTAATCTTTTGGCCATTCAGCAACCGGTGAGTCCGGCAAAATCTGACAAAGAATTTAACTTAAGTAAAAAAGATGCTGCCAATAAAAATTTACGTTTATTGATTGCCCAACAGTTACAGCATTTACTGCCGAATATCGCGGCTATTGCTGCGGGCGTTGCCGAACAAACACATATTCAGCAAGCTCAAATTGCGCTGGATCATTTGCATTTGACCCTGTCGCTATTTAAAGACTGGAATGAGGCGGTTTCAGACAAATGGGCGATGCAAATTGGAGCATTTAAACAGCAGTTCGATCACTTACAGCATCTGGAACACATGCAGTCAACTTTAGGGGCGTTTTTACAAAATCCGAATACGGCATCAAATTTAGCCAAAGATATTTTATATGCCAAAGAAAAGCTGGCCAATCTGGTTCGTTCAACGCAAAACGTGCATCATTATCTAGAATTATTGATGTTTGGCCTGGACCATGAAGAAAAGTCCCAAGCCTATGACTTAAAATGGTTTGCGCAAAATACCCTGCAAAATCAATATAAACAATTACAAGAACATCTTCTGGCTGCCGATATTGCCAATTTTGAGAGTCTGGATCAGTTAGCCACTAAAATTCATGAACTGAAATTTAGCTTTCCGATTTTAACTTCGATTTATGATGTCAAAAATTTGCAGAAATACAGCAAAGCCTTGAATGATGCCCAACTTGCAGCCAGTGAATATCAAATTCTGGCTTCATCTGCCGAATATATTCAGCAAACTGAACTGGAAGCCAGTGACTGGTTTGTTTTGGGCTGGCTGACAGCAAAGCAGGAAGTTTATGCGCAAAACCTGCTTGAAGCGACAGAACAATTCCTGGTGAGCCGTAAATTTATTAAATAACAAATAAACCAGTAAAACCAAACCAACAAAATTAAACCAGCAAAATCAAAGCGTATGCCACGATCTTTTTATGCACACCATGAATCGGTCGACATACGCTTGATCTACTTATCCGCAAAACCCTACTCTTTTTTTGACACTGGCTTACAATAAAAGTTATGACCCGATCGATGATGAAGTGTCAGGAGTTTTAACATGCTTGAAGTAGAATTAAAATTTCAGATCCCCGCCTCACAACAAGAAAAGCTCTATCAGCTCTTCTTGAACAAGAATGCTCGCCTGATTTCTTTATATGCCAAATACTATGACACTCCCGAACGGCATTTGGCTAAAAAAAATATTTCATTACGGCAACGTCTTGAAGATGATCACTGGATACAAACCTTAAAAGCCCCTAGTGATCATTCCTTACAACGTTTTGAATTAGAAAAAGATTTAGGCAAGATCAAAGATCCAACTTTGGATTTAAAAATTTATCAGTCCAATTCGCAAGCAAAACAATTGCTGCAAAATGCTTTGGGCAAACAGGCTAAAAACCTGATTGTGCAATATGAAACAGCAGTCCAACGCCTGGTACACCTGGTTCATTTTAACCGTTCAGAAATTGAAGTCAGTTTGGATCGCGGCGAGATCCATCATAACGATCAAACGGTGCCGATTTATGAAATTGAATTTGAGCTTAAACAAGGTTCCATACAAGACCTGATCAAGTTTATTCATCCTTGGGTGCAGCGCTATCATTTATGGCTAGATGTACGCAGTAAAGCTCAACGCGGAGATTTACTGGCACAGAATTTAAAAAATCCTGCCGCTCAATTTGCAAGCCCGCTTCAACTGGATCAACAGGACTCAACCGATCACGTATTAAAGCAGATCATCAATAATGCCTTGCAGCATCTGTTGCCGAATGCATCAGTCATTGCTACCGCACAGTATGATAGCGAACACGTTCACCAGACGCGTGTGGCCATTCGCCGTTTAAGAAGTGCTTTGCGTGTTTTTGATGACTGGTCAAAAGATATCGATGCTGACTGGCAGGAACAACTGACGCATCTGTTTCGCCAACTCGGTTCAACCCGTGACCGTGATGCCTTGAGTGAAGGACTTTTACCCCAGCTCGAACAGGCCGGTGCACCGTTGGTTCAGCTTCCGGATACACCTGAAGAATCCAGCATTGCCATTGATGAATCTTTACGTTCTTCAGACTTTGTTGAATTGATTCTGAATCTGCTGCGCTTTGTCCATCAGACCAGTACAAAGCAGAAAAAACCGCAATTAAAAAAAGATATCGCAAAAAAACTGCAAAAAATGCATCAACAAATTTGCCAGGATGCCGATCAGTTTCTAGAACTGGATCNNATCCCATCCCGGCATCGCACCCGCAAACGGATGAAACGTTTACGTTATTCGGTAGAATTTGTGGCTTCACTGTATCCGAGCAAGGAAATAAAGCGTTACCTCAAAGATTTAAAACCGGCTCAAGAAAGTTTAGGACAATATAACGATTTGATGGTGGCCGAAGCACTGTTCCAGGATATGGTGAAACGCAAACAAAAACTGTGGTTTGCGCTAGGCTGGATTGCCAGTGAGAAAGAATACATTCTGCAACAGGCACAAGCCCATCTAAAAGATTATGCGAAAACCGACACTTTTTGGTAATGCAAAGCACAGATCAGATTTAAATATTTCCGTAGCTTAACGATATTTGCCAAAAATTTTCCAGGTTCCATTATCCGCCAATGGATCGCTATAACTATCATTGCGCTGTTTACGCGGTTTATCGCGGGCATCGACCAGTTCAAAATGTGGCTCTGTACTGAGTACCATTCCATTCACATAAAACCGTGTGCGTGTATATTCGCTTTGTCCATGCTGAAACACATAAGTGCGCAAGTCGATAAATTCACGATGTGCTACCAAGGCTGCGGTATCATCACTTTCCAACCAGGTACTCATGGCCTGAATCTGCTCGGGTGGATATTTCCCGCATTTTTCGAGCAGGCTGGCAATACCACGAAAAGTTTTCGACTCTTTGGCGCGGGTTTTGTTAATCCGGATGCGATCCACATGAAAATAAAACAGCGGCAGATTCAAATGGCTGGGTAAATGCACTGCATCAATGGTTTCATCCTCCATAAAAGGCTGAAACAGGTCTTGTGCCCTTTCAATTAAACCGGTCCATTGCCGGTAATATTCATCGACTTCTTTTTTAGACCCATAATAAATGGGCAAGCCTTCTACATTGGCCAGATTTGCTGGCGGCCAAATATTTTGACGTAATAAGGCGATATCACTTTTCAGACTTTGTACGGCAATGGCATCTTGCATTGGAGTATCCATTTTCATGCTTAGGCTATTTTTAGATTAAGCCAAAGGTTTAGTTTCTGCAAGGCTTTGCCTATAATATGCCATTAGATCGTATTTGCAGGAAAAGTTCATGGTTCAAAAGATTGAAGCAACAGATGTAACCGAAGAAGAAGCGTTAAATGCTG
>NZ_DJDC01000031.1:0-2798 GCF_002430855.1 Acinetobacter sp. UBA5934
TACCACTTGGCGACGCCCCTATCATATAACCTTGAAATGAAGTAATGGTGATTCATTTAAACTATTGACCAAGTAAGCTTTACATGGTGAATGAGTCAAAATCTCATCAATATTCATATCGGCAGTTACTTCAGTAAAAACACTAGCACCTGTACCTGTAAGTTTTGCAATACCGAACTGATCTAAATACTGCATCGCTTCATTCACTTCAGGATATAGGCTTTTTGCTAAAGGCTCAAAGTTATTTCCGAAGTTAAATGGCTTTAACTGATAGGCGCAAAATTTAGTAGGCTTCGTGTCTCTTGTCAACGTTTTTTGTGAAAAAAGCAGTTGAGTGCTGATAAAACAGTCAGGTTTCAGCACAATGTATTGTTTTTGATCTAAGTCTATGAATGTTAAGTGTTCGCCAATGCCTTCTGCCCAGGCATTACGACCATGAACAAAAATGGGAACATCGGCACCGAGTTTGAGCCCCAGCTCTGCCAATTGTTCAATGTTTAAACCACATTGCCATAATCGATTGACCACAATCAGGGTGGTCGCCGCATTTGAAGAGCCGCCGCCAAGTCCTGCACCCATCGGAATGTTTTTTTCAATACGGATATTTAAGCCTGAATATGCTTTTGCATACGGCTTTAAAATCTGTGTGGCCTTGAAAATCAGATTGTGTTCTAAATCGACGCTGCTTAATCCATCAATGCTAATTTCAGGACTTGCTGTTTGGCTAAATTCCAGCCAGTCACACAAATCGATGAGCTGAAAAATACTTTGCAATTCATGATAGCCGTCGTCACGACGACCGGTGATATGCAAAAAAAGATTCAGCTTGGCAGGAGAGGGAACACGAATCATAGAATTTTGAACTTTTGAATGGGCTTAACGGTTTTGAATGATCATTGTAATACGGTTTTCCTGACCGGATTCAAGTGCCTGCTTCAAAATTAATTTATTCGGTAATTGCGCTTGCTCGTTATAACTCAGGTCTACAGTCCAGCCATCTTCCAAAAACTGGATGGGACGGTTTTGCTCATCTTTACTGATTTTTGCCTGTGTGGTTGCCGGTTTGGCCTGAACCCAGTCGACTAAATGGGTAATTGGGGCCTGCCAACCTGTCGCACGTTCCAGCAATTCTTCAGGGGTACCGGCTTGAATCAAACCTGTTTTGGCACTGTTGAGCGTGACATTACCCGGCTGGCCTGAAATCTGGGTCTTACCTACACCCAAAATTCCGCTTAACTCGATATCAAATTCCTCTTGCTCTTGAACCCAGGTAAAAAATGCACTGCCGGATTGTTTTGGTGTTTTGACGCCAATTTTACCTTGCAGGTTGAAGTTTTTTGCTGCTTCAGGAATTTGAGAGCTACTTGGCGCTTGAGGTTGAGTGTATTGCTGGCAACCGGTCAGGATGAGTGTACTTGTTGCAATCAGGCTTAAACTGAATTTGGAGAAAATGTGCATACAGATCTTTAACTCTTTTTCATTTGTTGCGGTAACAGTAACGATTTCAATTGCTCTAATTGAGGATCATTGGGGTGTTTTTTTTGTAATTGTTGTAACACTTGATTAAATTTTGTCAGATCACCTTGCATGTAAAGGGATTTTGCATAACGAACCCCAATTTTTGCACTTTCACTGATTTGATAAGCTTTTTCTAACACCTGAGCCGAGGTCTTAAAGTCATTTTGTAGAAAAGTGATATAGCCAAGTGTATCTAAAATAGAGGCCTGTTCAGGGGCAAATTCCAGGGCATGCTCGACATACTGACGCGCCTCATCCAAACGCCGGTTTTGCAATGCCAGCGTATAGGCATAAGCGTTCAGGTAAGTCGGACTATTGGGTTCAATTTCGAGCAATTTTTTCAATAATTTATCAAGTTTATCTCGATCTTGATAAGGATCGAGTAATAACACCTCGGAATAAATCAGCTCGGGATCATCCGGCACGTTTTTAATCGCTTCTTCAAGCAGGCGTATTGCTGCTTTTTTATTGTCCATTCGTTTTAAAATATCGGCCTGAGCCTGATAGAGGAAACTGGCATGCTGCGGATAATTGACCCGTTCCTGAGTAAGGAAACGCAGCGCATCGGCAGGCTGGTTCTGGGCAATAAAAATATTAATCATGCTGCGGCGTGAAACCGTGTACAGGCTGCCGTCCACCAGACGGTAGTAGGCTTTTGCCGTTTCGAAATGCTGTTTTCTTTCTGCATTGACCGCCAGATAGTAATAGGCTTCATTTTGGTACTGAGTGGAATAACGTAACTCGACTAAATATTTTTCAGCTTTTTCATATTCTTCTAGGTCAATACTGGTTAAGCCAGCAATAAAAAGTGCTTCTTCTTCATGTGGCCATTTTTTTAACAAAGCTTCCAGTTTGCTGAGTGCTTCTTCAGATTTATTTAATTTAATCAAATATTTAATTTCAGATAAGCGAACTTCTATATTGTTTTTATGTTTGCGGCTGGCTTTGTCGTACCACTTTAGCGTTGCTTCATCATCCCCCAAAGCACTAAGCAAATTGGCCTTCATTAAGATAAAAGCGGTCACATTGGCACGTTTCTTTAAAGCACGGTTAATGGTGTTCAGTGCTTGTTGCAGCTGTCCATTTTGAGCTTCCAGACCGGCAATCAGCACCAGTATGGAAGGGTTATCCCGCTCTTTACTTTTACCTAAGGCCTCAATCAAAAAATCGCGATCTTCTGGTTCTTCCGGAGCAATTCCCACCAGAATCTTTTCTAAATCTGCATCCGGGTCAATATTTAAAATTTTATCTAAGGTTTCCGAGGCCAGTTCATACTCATG
>NZ_DJDC01000012.1:0-22611 GCF_002430855.1 Acinetobacter sp. UBA5934
AGCCCGCTCAAGAGATATTTGATATGACAACTATTATCAAGCAAGATGACTTGATCACATCGGTAAAAGATGCGCTTCAGTTTATTTCTTACTATCATCCACAGGACTTCATCCAAGCGATGAGCCGTGCCTATGATCGTGAAGAAAATAAAGCTGCTAAAGACGCGATCGCACAAATCTTAATTAACTCTCGTATGTGTGCAGAAGGCCATCGCCCGATCTGTCAAGATACGGGTATTGTGAACGTATTTCTTGAAGTGGGCTTAGACGTTAAATTTGATTTAACCATGAGCTTAGACGATGCAATTAACGAAGGCGTTCGTCAAGGTTATCTTGAAAATTCAAACATTTTACGTGCATCTGTTTTAGCAGATCCTGCTTTTGGCCGTAAAAACACCAAAGACAACACCCCTGCTGTAATTCACTACAAACTCGTACCAGGTAACAAAGTCGATATTACTGTTGCTGCCAAGGGTGGTGGTTCAGAAAATAAATCTAAACTGGCAATGTTGAACCCGTCTGATTCAATCGTAGATTGGGTACTGAAAACTGTTCCAACGATGGGTGCAGGCTGGTGTCCTCCTGGTATGCTCGGTATCGGTATTGGTGGTACTGCTGAAAAAGCCATGATGCTGGCTAAAGAAGCATTGATGGAAGAAATCAACATGGACGAATTGCTTCGTCGTGGTCCACAAAGCAAAATGGAAGAACTCCGTATCGAGATCTTCGAAAAAGTAAATGCTTTGGGTATTGGTGCACAAGGTCTTGGCGGTTTAACCACTGTTCTTGATATCAAAATCAAAGATTACCCATGTCATGCTGCGGGTAAACCAGTCGGTATGATTCCAAACTGTGCGGCAACCCGTCATGCACACTTCCAGTTAGACGGTACAGGTGTTGCTCACATTCAAGCACCTAAACTTGATGACTATCCTGCTGTAACTTGGGATTCTTCAACGTCTAAACGTGTGGACCTGGACAACATCACTCAAGAAGAAATGAACTCTTGGAAACCAGGTGATACTTTATTGCTTAACGGTACTATCTATACCGGTCGTGACGCTGCGCACAAACGTATGGTAGACATGTTAAACAAAGGTGAAGAACTTCCGGTAGACCTTAAAGGCAAGTTCATTTACTACGTTGGCCCTGTAGATCCAGTGGGTGATGAAGTTGTGGGTCCTGCTGGTCCGACCACTGCAACACGTATGGACAAATTTACTCGCCAAGTACTTGAAGCAACTGGCTTGTACGGCATGATCGGTAAAGCGGATCGTGGTCCTGCTGCTGTTGAAGCGATTAAAGACAACAAAGCAACTTATTTGATGGCTGTGGGCGGCGCTGCTTACCTGGTATCTAAAGCTGTTCGTGAAGCTGAAGTTGTGGCATTTGCTGACTTGGGTATGGAAGCAATCTACAAGTTTAAAGTTGAAGATATGCCTGTATCTGTAGCTGTTGATGTGAATGGTACGTCTATTCACGCAACTGCTCCAAAAATCTGGCAAGCGAAAATTGGTAAAATTCCAGTAGTAGATGCTGCTGCGGTTTAATTTGCCAAGTTAAAAAAGCACCCTGATGGGTGCTTTTTTATGTTCTGAATGAATATTTCTTATATCAGAACATATTGAGTTGTAATTTCAACTTAAAATTTCTTTAAATCTTTTTACCAAGTCAGCGGATTCCAAAGTTTAAATGGCGTGGTCAACTGAACATCTTCTGCAGGATCATATTTTGCAGGTTTCAGTTTTTGCGCTTTCTTACGTACCTTACCGCTATTTTGATCTAAAGCAACAAAGTTATAACTTTCCGACTTCAGCTGGGTATAGGCAATTTCATTTAAGGCAGTTTTTTCCGGCACAAACATTAAAGGTCCAGATACCTCACGACGGGTACTTAAATTTTCTTCATCGTATTTGATAAAATAAGACTGTCCTGCCTGCACGGTAAAATCCAGATATTTAGGCTTTTGAAAATGTTGCACACCCAAAGGACGGCTGGTTGATATGCGATATGTCCCGACCGGTAATTCAACCCAGTAATAATGATTGTTTAATAAGCTTGGAATACGCTCACTATTGATAAACAAACTGGATGCTACAATTTCCTGGCGGTTCCACTTACTGTCAGGACGGTATAAATAGACAATCGCCGCCTGGTCACTTTGTGCCTGAACCGGTTTAAAGCGCTGACCTAATTTTTGGTTGACCCAAGCACCAATGGTAAACATGCCAAAACGGTACTGTTCCAACAAACTTGGTTCATGTTCAGTATTTACAGGTTTTAAAGTTGAAGTGACTTCGGCATGTTGCATCGCAGATTTGCCATGACATCCCAATAAAATAAAGCTTGCACAGACTGCAATACAGACTCCACGCATGATTTTCCCTCACCGCGTATTTTTTATTTTTGTACTCAATTAAAAGTTCATTCTTCGCTCTATTAATCGCGACATTGATTTGAGTTAGTTGATCTTTTTTAGGCGTCCACGCCTAATCATTGAGATTAACATTGCGCTTTATTTTTGGAAATAAAAAACGTGCGAAAACACCAGTTTTCCGCACGTTTCTGACGAATAGCGAATTAAGCAGATTTAGAGTTTATAACTTTTAAATCAACTTTAGAGGCATCTTCAGTTTCTAATTTAGGTTGACGTTCTGCTTTTAACACGGGTTTTCCTTCACCAGAAATCACTGCATCATTCACAATCACTGTCCCGATATCGGTACGGCTAGGTAAATCATACATGGTTTCAAGTAACGAATTTTCCAGAATTGAACGCAGACCACGAGCGCCCGTATTACGTTCCAAGGCTTTTTTCGCCACGGCACGTAATGCTGAATCTTCAAATACCAGATCCACATTTTCCATATCAAATAAATATTGATATTGACGGGTTAAAGCATTCTTCGGTTCAGTCAGAATCTGCATCAAAGCTTCTTCATCCAGCTCATCCAAAGTTGCAATCACCGGCAAACGACCAATAAATTCTGGAATTAAACCAAATTTCACCAAGTCAGTTGCTTCAACTTGACGGAACAAATCAGACAATTTACGCGTTTCGTCTTTGTTCTTCACTTCTGCCGTGAAACCGATCCCGCCTTTCTCCTGACGCTGTTGTACGATTTTCTCTAGACCAGAGAAGGCACCGCCACAGATAAACAGGATATTTGAGGTATCAATTTGAATGAACTCTTGTTGCGGATGTTTACGACCACCTTGTGGTGGAATGGAAGCAACCGTACCTTCGATCATTTTCAGTAAAGCTTGTTGAACACCTTCACCCGATACATCACGGGTAATTGACGGATTTTCAGACTTGCGGGTAATCTTGTCGATCTCGTCGATATAGATAATCCCTTTTTGCGCTTTTTCTACATCATAATCCGCTTTTTGAAGAAGCTTCTGTACGATGTTTTCCACATCTTCACCCACATAACCGGCTTCGGTCAGTGTGGTTGCGTCTGCCATAGCAAATGGAACATCGAGCAAACGCGCTAAAGTCTGTGCAAGTAAGGTTTTACCCGAACCTGTTGGCCCAACCAAAAGTATATTACTTTTCGCAAGCTCAACAGCGTGATCAGGTTTATGCCCTGAATGAGTCACTTTTAGACGCTTGTAATGGTTATATACCGCAACTGAAAGGGTCTTCTTGGCAACATCCTGACCAATCACATATTGATCAAGTGCAGCACGAATTTCGTGTGGCTTTGGCAAAGGCTTACTTGCCCAATCACCAGATTCAACTTGTTGACTGGTTTGGACTAAATCTAAGCATACGTCCACACACTCATTACAGATGTAAGCGTCCTCACCTGCAATCAGTTTCCCGACTTCAGACTGCGTTTTACCGCAAAATGAACAATGCTTTTGTCCTTGAGGATGGTCGGACATATTCACTCCAATATAAAAATCTGAAAATTATGGACGTTTACTTAACACTTCATCCACGAGACCGTATTCTTTAGCAGCCTGTGCTGTCATAAAGTTGTCACGGTCAGTATCTCTGGCAACAGTTTCATAGTCTTGACCACTATGCTCTGCCATTAAACGGTTTAAACGTTCTTTAATGAATAGAATTTCACGTGCGTGAATTTCAATATCCGATGCCTGACCACGGAAACCACCGAGTGGCTGGTGAATCATCACACGGGCATTTTCCAAGCAATAACGTTTGCCCTTAGCACCTGCATTCAGCAGGAATGCACCCATAGAGGCTGCCTGTCCCATACAATAAGTCACGACATCCGGTTTAATAAACTGCATGGTGTCATAAATCGCCATACCTGCAGTCACTGAACCCCCTGGTGAATTAATATAGAGGTGTATATCTTTATCTGGGTTCTCTGCTTCTAAAAACAACATTTGCGCAACAATTAAATTTGCCATGTTGTCTTCAACTTCACCGGTTAAAAAGATGACGCGTTCACGCAAAAGACGTGAGAAAATATCGAAAGAGCGCTCACCACGAGAAGACTGTTCTACTACCACTGGCACTAAAGCGTTATCAATTGTTGGAACATACATACGTTATTTATTCCTAAATTTTTGTTACTCGACTCATAATCACAATATGAGGGATAATTGCCGAAAATGCAAAAGATTCCCAATTAAATAACAGATATTTTTTATATAAGCTTTGTGAATTCAGGACAGGTTCAAGATAAGCCTGTAAATAAAAAAAGGCGCATGATGCGCCCTTTTTTAGCTCAGCTAAACTTAGCCTTGTTGACGAGCTTGTTGCTCTTTCAATAAGTCTTCATAGCTTACTTTTGTGTCAGTCACTTTAGCAGATGCCAAGATGTGATCAACAACCTGATCTTCTAAAACAACAGCTTCGATTTGAGCACGTTGCTGTTTGTCATTTTTGAAGTATTCAATCACTTCAGTTGGATCTTCGTAAGAAGAAGCCATGTCTTCGATGTAAGCTTCAACACGCGCAGGATCTACTTCAATTTTAGCATCAGCTAAAACTTTGCTCACCAACACACCAAGTTTTACAGATTTTTCAGCTTGTTCTTTGAACAGGTCATCTGGAAGCATGCTGCTGTCAAATGCTTGCGCACCTTGAGCACCAAACTGTTGAGTGAACTGTTGAATCATTTGTTGACGTTGACGGTCAATTTCTTGAGACAACATCGCAGCAGGAACTTCAACTTCGTTTGCAGCTACAAGTGCATCAAAAGTTGCGCCTTTTAGCTGGTTGCGAAGACCGTTTTTCACTTCACGTTCCATGTTTTTACGAACGTCAGCTTTTAATTTTTCAATACCTTCTTCTTCAGTTAAACCAAAGATTTTCAGGAATTCAGCATCAACTTCTGGAAGTTTTTGTTTTTCAACAAGCTTCACAGTGATTTTGAACTGAGCTGCTTTACCAGCAAGGTTTTCAGCTTGGTAGTCTTCAGGGAAAGTAACATCAATCACTTTCTCTTCGCCTTTCTTCATGCCAACGATACCGTCTTCGAAGCCAGGAATCATACGGCCTGAACCTAGAACCAGTTTAAAGTCTTCAGCAGCACCGCCTTCGAACTTCTCGCCATCTACAGTACCTTCAAAGTCGAAAGTCACTTGCATGTCTTTTTTAGCCATGCCTTTAGTTTCAGTCCAAGAAGCACGTTGCTTTTGAAGGTTTTCGATCATTTGATCAACGTCTTTGTCGTTTACTTCAGTTGCTTTGCGTTCAACTTCTAAACCGTCAAATTTCACGTCAACTTCTGGATAAACTTCTACAGTTGCTTCATAAACAAGAGCGTCTTCTTTATTTTCAACTTTTTCAATGTTTGGCATGCCAACAGCATTGATTTTCTCTTGTTGAATCGCTTCAAACACTGTGTCACGAATAACATCGTTTACAACTTCTTGATAAATGCTTGCGCCATATTCACGACGTACGACATTTAAAGGCACTTTACCTGGACGGAAGCCGTTGATCTTCACAGTTTTAGCAGTGCGTTTTAAACGAGCTTCAAATTGTTCGTTCACACGGCTCGTCGGTACAGATACATTTAAACGACGGGCAACGCCCGAAACCGCTTCAGAAGTTACTTGCATGGCTTCCTCGATATAGAAATAGTAATTGCAATTTTTAAAGTGCCACATTATATGACAACATTGAAAGATATACAAAACAGGATGATTTAACCATTAAATTTTAAGCATTCTGCTCAGAAAAGTCTGTCTTGCTTACAACTTTGAACATCTGTGAGGTATAAACATCGCCATTTTATATATTCTTTTACTGCTCAAGCTGATCTTTTGCTGTTGGATCCTGTTATTTCATGCTTTTTATTATTTTCTCTAGTTAGATTTTATTTTTCTTATTTAACTCCAAATTTTATTTCTTGTTATATAGTCATATTTTGCATGACAATCTCGACGTAATCCCAAAGTAATCACAAATAAAGTCCGCTGGCTGATGAAAATTCATAATGCAGTCATTTCTTCCCTTCATTTCATGATTTTGTCTCCCTATTCAATGCACTCTAAAACTCTTTAGTCAATTCCATGATCCAGCCCCCTCTTCCCATCTTTAGAGTTCAAATTGAATGAAGATCAGGAATATAATTCAAATAGAGATTTATATGATTTGATTCAACAAAGAAATTGAGCACAAAAATGAAATATTTGTGGGTGATTTGCCACACAACTGTTAAAAGAAATTAACATCAATATTCCCAATTAAAAACCCAAAAATAAACAAAATAATAAATATAAAATAAAATCAATAATTTAATTTAATATAGTTATATTATTACATTTAAATAAACGATTAATAATTAAATCTCAATTTCCAATTGCAATCATTATTAATGGTGATGCAAAATAAGAATCATTATTATTCTCATACATTTTTACAATACACCTTTTGAGTTCAAAATGGCCTTTATCAAAACACGCAAAAAAATCGTATCTTCTGCGATTGTGTCTTCACTTTCAGTGATGGCTGGTAATGCAATTGCACAAGATCAAGTTGCTCAACTTGAAACTCTTCACACTCAGGCAGAAGCAGAACAAGGTCTCAAAGTAGATAAATCTGCCAGCTCCAAGTTTGTTGCTCCTTTACTGGATACCCCTAAATCGGTTTCTGTAATTTCCAAGCAACTCATTGAAGATACTCAAGTAACAACTTTAAGCGATGCTTTGCGTACTGTGCCTGGTATTACTTTAGGTGCGGGTGAAGGTGGTAACCCGAATGGCGACCGTCCATTTATTCGTGGTTATAGCTCTGAAAGTTCGATGTATGTCGATGGCGTACGTAGTTCGACCTCACAAAACCGTGAAATGTTTGCAGTAGAGCAGGTTGAAGTCACTAAAGGCTCAGCTTCTGCTTTAGGTGGTGCGGGTGCTGCAGGTGGTAGCGTTAACGTGATTTCTAAAGTTGCTAAAAAAGGTGACTTTTTGGAAGGCTCAGTTGGTGCAGGTACAGACAGTTACCAACGTATCACTTTAGATGGCAACAAAGATTTTGGTAATGGTATTGCAGCCCGTGTTGCAGTATTAGGACACCACAATGAAAAAGCTGGTCAGGCAGATGGTGCTGAATATGCCCGTTTTGGTATAGCACCAAGCATTACCTTTGGCCTAGACACTCCTACTCGTGCAACTTTAAGTTATTACTACTTAAAATCTGACGATACCCCAGATTCAGGCGTTCCTTATTGGAATGGTTCGGCTGCGATTGGTAAGCCTTTAAATGCCAAACAAGGTATTTACTATGGCTGGTTAAACCGTGATTTCCAAAAACAGGAAAATCAAATTGGTACATTTAAGTTAGAACATGATTTAACTGACAATTTAACCATCAGTAATACAGCTGTTTATAGTAATTCTAAAAATAATTATGTCTGGACCCAGCCAGATGACTCAAAATTAAATATTGGCAATACACCAAATGCTCAAGTGGTACGTCGTGCAAATGCGCGTATTACTGATACAGAGACATTCAGCGACCAACTGGCATTAACCGGTAAATTTAATACCGGTGCCCTAAAACATAGCTTTAATGTGGGTGCTGAATATTCTAAACAGGAATCTGATAAAGGAAGTTATTTACTTACCGATTTAGGTCAAGCAGCAACTTCAACTCTTCCAGCTAGCCTTAATCCACCTAAAGCATGTAGCACTTTTACCAATGTTACTTCAAACTATTGGTGTACAAGTGCTTACAACCCTAATTCAAAAGACCCTTGGTTAGGAAGTATTGCAGAAAATAAAGCCGTAACCACTACGACAGCTGAGACAACTTCAGTATATTTACTGGATAGCATTGAGTTTAACCCGCAATGGTTATTAGATTTAGGTTTACGCTGGGACAAGTTTGATACTGAACTTAAAACCAATGCGACCGGTGCAAAAATTGAAAGTAATACAGACTTTTTCTCTTACCAAGCAGGTTTAACTTTTAAACCACGTCCAAATGGTAGTATCTATACCAGCTTTGCAACTTCAGCAAACCCGGTAGGTGTAGATGCAGGTGACGGTTCTGAAACTGCATTAACAGCAGTGAATAAAGATATCGATCCGGAAGAAAGCCGTACTTTTGAAATTGGTACCAAGTGGGATCTGTTTAACGAAAAATTAAACTTAACTGCAGCAATTTTCCGTACAGAAAAACAAAATACTCGTATCTCGCTTGATGCAAATACCACAACAAATGGTGGTGCGAGTAAAGTTGATGGCTTGGAACTTGGCTTAAACGGCAACATTACCGACAAGTGGGCTGTTTCTGCTGGCTATACCTACCTAGATAGTGAAGCGACCAAGAATGGCGTAAGCTGTCGCGGTACAACCTGTACAGACCAAACTGTTTATAATGGCAATGTAATGCCAAACGTTGCGAAAAACAGTGCAACGCTTTGGACCACTTACCAAGTCTTACCACAGTTAACGCTTGGTGCGGGTGCAATTGCTATGGACAAAGTTTATGGCGACCTAGCCAATACCAAATATGTTCCAGGTTACGTACGTTACGATGCCATGGCTCGTTATAACGTCAACGAAAATGTTGACCTGCAATTAAACGTCAACAACCTGTCTGACGAACGCTATTTCACCAAAGCGTATGCATCTCACTATGCCACTGAAGCAGAAGGTCGTAGCGCAGTATTGTCGCTAAATTTCAAATACTAAGTTCAATTAAAACCATAAATTAATTATGGCTTTAATCTAAAATAGCCTCATAATCATGAGGCTATTTTTATCGTTAAAAGAATTTATTCTTCCAAAGGTCTCTTGCCGTGATCCATCATATTCCTAACGTCCTGACTAAAGAACAAGTTCAATATTTCCGTGATGAAATGAATAAAATTGAATGGGTCAATGGCAAAGTGACCGCGGGTACGCTTTCGGCCACGGTTAAACAGAATCAGCAACTGCCTGAAGACCTGCCACTGACTCAGCACTTGGGCACGATTATTTTAGAGTCTTTGGGTCAGCATCCCTTGTTTTTATCTGCGGCCATTCCTTTAGACATCATTCCCCCGCTCTTTAACCGTTATGAAAACAATGAATCCTTCGGTTTTCATGTCGACAATTCCATTCGCCGAATCCGTGGAACCCATGAGCGTTTACGCACAGACTTGTCCTGCACGGTTTTTTTAAGCGACCCGGAAGAATATGAAGGTGGCGACCTGGTGGTTGAAGACACCTATGGTTACCATGAAATTAAACTTCCTGCAGGCGATATGATTCTCTACCCTTCAACCAGCTTGCATGAAGTTACACCCGTAAGCTCTGGCTGTCGTATCGCTTCCTTCTTTTGGGTGCAAAGCATGATTCGGGAAGATGCTGAACGCCACATGCTATTTAACCTGGATCAGTCGATTCAGAACCTGCGCATGCAACTGGGTGATCAGCATGATGAAGTGATGAAGCTGACCAATCTTTATCACAATTTAATGCGCAAATGGGCTGAACTCTAATTTTCTAATCTAATAAAATAAAAGGGCTGCTGAAACCTTATATCAGCCAGCCCAATCAACAAATTATAAGCATTTGAATCTTTGATTATTTTATCTTTTAGTCAAATTCAACTGTCATCGTATCGTTTTCCCTTTAAACATGATTGTTTTATCTAATTAACAAGCCCGAGTTAAGTCGTATTTCCATCCATTTTCATCACAATGAATCACTTATTACTATTGTTAATGATAATAATTATCATTAGAATTCGCATCAATTGTTACAGGCCATAACAATAACTCCACTTTTGCTGCTATTTTGCCGACTTTAAAAGTTGTAACGCAGTAATGGAATTCTGTCATATACGAAACCAGGGATTACCTACCATGGCACAGATTAAAAGCCGTAAACACAATCGAAATGCTCAACTGGTTGCATTAGCTGCATCTTTCCCGCTCATGACTCATGCCGCAACAAGCAATGGTGTAACCCAGCTTCCAACCATTACCGTAGAATCTCAAGCAGAAAATAAATATAAAGCCGATTCGGTCAGTTCCCCCAAATATACTCAACCACTGGTTGACACCCCTCAAACCGTTTCAGTGATTAAAAAAGAATTATTAAAAGAACAAGGTGCAACCTCATTGGTCGAAGCCTTAAGAAACACACCGGGAATTACCCTGCAACTGGGTGAAAATGGCAATACCAGTGCCGGTGATGCGTTTCAAATGCGCGGTTTTTCTACTCAAACTTCGACCTATGTCGATGGTATCCGCGATTTGGGTGCAGTCACCCGCGATGTCTTTAACCTGGAACAAATTGAAGTGGTCAAAGGCCCTTCTGGTGCGGAAGCCGGTCGTGGTGCTGCATCAGGTTATATCAACCTGGCCAGCAAACTGCCGCAGACTGAAAATAGCCGTGAAGTTTCTGCTACTTACAATACCGCAGAGCATGCACGTCTGGCTGCTGACATTAATCAGGTGATTAACGATGGCGTGGCAGTTCGCTTAAATGCCATGGGACAGGACGGCGGCATTGAAGGTCGCGATTTTATTGAAAATAACGGCTGGGCCATTGCACCCTCGATTGCCTTTGGTCTGGATAGCGATACGCGCCTGTATCTCTATTCACAGCATATTCGTCAACGCAATATTCCGGATGGCGGCATTCCCACCATTGGCATGAAAGGTTTCTACAATGCCGATTCTGCTTTAGCTTCAGCGCCTAAAGTCGACCGTGAAAATTATTATGGTCATGCCAATGACCATGAAGATGTCGATGCAGATATGTATACGGCGAAAATTGAAAGTGATCTAGCTGAAAACGTCAAACTGACCAACATCACCCGTTTGGGTAAAACCAGTATGAATCGCGTTTTAACTGGGATCAATACCGGTTCAGCGGGCTTAAGGACTAATGGTTCAACTGATCCGAAAGACTGGGAAGTTAACCGTTCACGTCAGGGTGTCGATCAGGAAAACAAGATTCTGGCTAATCAAACGACTCTGAACCTGAATTTAAAAACCGGTGCGGTTGAACATGATGTAGTCGCAGGATTAGAGTTTTTAAAAGAACAACTGCATACAAAAACCATGGCTACGCAAATGCCGGGGCAAGCGACGGTAGCAACCTCTTGGGCCAATCTTTATGATCCAGATCGCAATGAAGCAATGCCTAGCCTGATGTATAACGGTGGCTATACCCATGGTGAAACCGATACAGCTGCCGCCTATTTATTCGATACGCTTAAATTTGGTGAGCGCTTCCAGCTGAATGGCGGAGTTCGAGTTGACTATTATGATACCGAATATGATGCTTTGACCTTGCCATCGGGTAGCAGCAGCTTGGTTCCTGCGAGTTTTGGTGCGAATGACACCTTGGTCAGCTGGAAACTGGGCGGCCTATTTAAACCTACCGCTAAAAGTAGCGTATATGCTTCTTATGCCAAATCTCTGACTCCTCCTGGAAGTGCCAACTTTAGTCTTTCAGCAGAAGGAATTAACAGTGCGGCTGCAAAACCGCAAGAAACCCATCACTATGAAATTGGCACCAAGTGGGATCTGCTTAATGATCAGTTGGCGATCAATGCTGCTGCGTATTACACTGAAAATGAAAACCAGTTTACTCAGGATGCGATTACGCAAGAATCCATTCAGCAAGGTAAAACCAACGTCAAAGGTGTAGAACTCAGTGCTGTGGGTAAAATCACGGATGCATGGAATGTATCTGCCGGGGTTGCGCATATGAAAACCGAGCAGGAAGACCAGCTCAGCGTGAATTCAACCACCGGGGCAATCACCCGAACCAACAATGTGCGTTGGTCTCCAGAATGGACTGCAAGCTTATGGTCTACTTATGATGTTGCTGGCTTTAAGCTAGGACTAGGTGCGCGCTATGTCGATGAGCAAAAGCGTGTGATTACTGACAGCACTGCAGCGGCGAATATGCCAAACATTCCAGGCTATATAGTGTTTGATGCCATGGCAGGTTACAGCTTCAATCAGAATGCTTCGGTCAACTTGAATGTCTATAACCTGGCAGACAAGGAATACATCAGCACCCTGAACAATGGCGGTGGCCGTGTGATTTTAGGACAACCGCGTTCAGCAGCTTTAACTTTTAACTATAAGTTTTAAGCAATTCGCTAAGTCTGAACAGATTGAGTATAAATATGTAGTGGGTTAGATCTAGTGACTGTTGATACTTCATCGATGAAATAGCAATAGCCCCCTAATGCACTACATTATTTTTTGGATTCAAGCCATTTAAGGGATGCAGATCAAGCTGATGATGTTACATATTCCTGAAATTCTGAGCAAACAGCAGGTTGCTGATTTACGCCAACAATTAGATAGCAGTCAGGCCTGGATTCAAGGTCAGCACAGCGCCGGCTTTCAGGCTCAAAAAATTAAGAATAATCTGCAAATTGATCCCAACAGCATTGCTTATCAAGCCTTTGCAGCCAAAATTCTTCAGGCATTGCAACACAATATCCTGCTTAAATCGGCAGCATTGCCCAAGCATATACTGCCCCCTTTGTTCAATTGCTATCAGGATCAAGGACATTATGGCAATCATGTCGATAATGCCGTGCAATATTCCAGGAGCATAAATCAGGTTATTCGTACTGACGTTTCCATCACCGTGTTTTTATCTGAACCGAATGAATATGCAGGCGGTGAACTGATTGTTGAAGACAATTATGGCAGTCATGAAGTCAAGCTTGATGCCGGCGATGCCATTCTCTACCCTGCGACAAGTTTACATCGGGTCGAACCGGTGACCCAGGGCAAACGAATGGCGGCCTGTACCTGGATACAAAGCATGGTCAAAGATGACTGGCAACGCAGCATGCTGTTTAACCTCGACATGAACATTATTAAATTACGCCAGCAGATTGGCGATAGCGAAGAAATTCTGGGTTTGACCAGTCACTACCATAATTTATTGCGCCAATGGGGCGATCTATGAAAGCCGTTGCTCCCCTTGCTCCCCTCTCCCAGATTCCGGCTTATTTACAGACCCTTGCCGATTATGAAATTCAGGCAAAAAAACACTTGTCAGATATGGTATGGCAGTACTTGCAAGGCGGCTCCATGGATGAAGTCAGTGTTCACGACAATCTGAATCAATTTCAACAGATTCACTTATTGCCCAGAATGCTCAAAGACCTCACTCAAGGCCATACCCGCTGTAAAATTTTAGGGCAGGAATATCCGCACCCGATTTTTCTGGCCCCGATTGGGCATCAGCAGCAGTTTCACCCTGAAGCTGAAGCAGCAACGGCGCTGGCAGCAGAAGTGCTCGGCAGCAATATGGTACTTAGCACCTTTAGCAATACCGATATGCGTAGCCTAAAACAGGACAATCCGTACAAATGGTTTCAGCTGTACTGGCAAGGCGACCGGGACAAATCGCTGGCTTTGGTGAAGCTGGCAGAACAGCAAAACTTTAAAGCCCTGGTGATTACCGTGGATTCACCGCATACTGGCATCCGTGACCGTGAACGACGGGTATTTTTCCATTTACCGCAAGGCATGCAGCATCCACATACCCCAGCGCATATTCCCTTACCTAAACTGCATGAAGGTGATCATCCCGTATTTAATGGTTTAATGAAAATTGCACCCACCTGGGAGGATATTGCCTGGATGGTTCAGCACACTTCATTACCGGTCATTTTAAAAGGCATCGTCAATCCGCATGATGCCCTGCTTGCCATTCAGCACGGCGTACAAGGTCTGATTGTATCCAATCATGGCGGTCGTGTTTTAGATACCTGCATTTCCCCACTCACAGCATTGCAACTGATTAAAAAAGTGCTGCCAGAAGATTTCCCCCTGTTATACGATGGCGGGATTCGTCGTGGTTCAGATGTCTTTAAAGCGATTGCCCTGGGTGCTTCGGCAGTTTTCATCGGTCGACCTTATATTTATGGGCTGGCAACTGCGGGGGCATTAGGCGTGGCGCATGTGATTAAAATCCTGAAGGAAGAATTTGAAATTACCATGGCATTAATGGGAACAGCCACGTTAAATGACATCAACAATGATTATATTTTCCACCAAAAATAAGATTACTGAAAAATATTTTCTTAAGTCTTGTTATGGATGCAAAAATAGAAAAATATTTTCGGAATAAGTGGATTAATATTAAGTTATAGATTTACAAGCGCTGCGGTACAACTAACTTATAAGAAAGCATTGGTTTTATTACAACTTTCGACTAATGTCTTCCAGTCTCAGACTTGTAAATTGCTAGAATAGACACAATCTATATCAGTAGCAGGTTGCCGTTATCCACGACCTCAAGCAACCGGTGCTACACAAGGAGTTACCTCATGATGTTGGCTGATCCAAGTAAAAAATATCGTCGCATGTACCAACGTGTAGACTTGCCAGACCGTCAATGGCCAAATAATGAAATTACCAAAGCGCCAATGTGGATGAGCACCGACCTTCGTGACGGTAACCAAGCGATTTTTGAACCGATGGATATGGATCAAAAATTCAAAATGTTCCAGATGTTGGTGAAAATCGGCTTTAAACATATTGAAATCGGTTTCCCTTCTGCATCGCAAATTGACTTTGACTTCACCCGCAAATTAATTGAAGAAAATCATATTCCGGATGACGTTTATATCGAAGTATTGGTTCAGGCGCGTGATCATTTGATCCAACGTACTTTTGAATCTTTAGTCGGTGCAAAACGTGCCATCGTGCATATCTATAACTCTAACTCTCCAACTTTCCGTCAAAAAGTCTTGAACGTCGATGTGGAAGGTGCACGCCAGTTAGCGATTAATGCTGCTCAAAAAGTGAAAGAATACGCAGCGCAATATCCTGAAACTGATTTTATTTTTCAGTACAGCCCGGAATGTTTTTCTGCGACTGAATTAGAAGTGGCAAAAGCGGCCTGTGATGCCGTGACTGAAGTTTGGGAAGCATCACCGACAAACAAAGTGATTTTAAACTTGCCAGCAACTGTAGAAGTGTCGACGCCAAACGTCTATGCCGATCAAGTGGAATGGATGCACCGTAATATTGAACGTCGTGACGGTGTGATTATTTCTGTGCACTGTCACAATGACCGTGGCTGTGGTATTGCAGCTTCTGAATTGGCGATTATGGCCGGTGCTGACCGAGTCGAAGGTTGTGTGTTTGGTAATGGTGAACGTACCGGTAACGTCGACGTTGCAGCAATTGCATTGAACATGTACACCCAGGGTGTTGCACCGAAATTGGACTTCTCTAACATCAACGAAATTATTGCTACTGTTGAAGAATGCACAGGCTTGCCAGTGCACCCTCGTCATCCATATGCAGGCGACTTGGTGTTCACCGCATTCTCAGGTTCGCATCAGGATGCCATCAAAAAAGGTTTTGAATACCAGAAAAACGAAGAAATCTGGGATATGCCTTACTTGCCAATCGATCCTAAAGACTTGGGCCGTGACTATGACGCGGTGATTCGTGTGAACTCACAGTCAGGTAAAGGCGGTATTTCTTACTTGTTAGAATCGAACTACAACGTGGTGTTGCCGCGTCGCTTGCAAATTGAATTCTCGCAAGTGGTTCAGCAAGTCACAGATGAGCAGGCGAAAGAAATTTCCGCTCAAGACATCTGGGCATTGTTCAAAGACACCTATGTTGCCGTGAAAGATGCGCATTATTCTACCAAAAACTATAAGTTGTCCGATGAAAATGGCAATCAGGTGATTGAACTTGATGTTGAAATCAATGGTGAAACTCAACACTTGCGTGGTGAAGGAAACGGTCCGATTTCAGCGATCTTGAATGCATTACAGTTACCAATTGATGTCTTGACTTATGAAGAACGTAGCATCAGCTCAGGTGCACATGCCAAAGCCTTGGCTTTGATCGAGCTTCAAGTGAAAGGTACCGGTAAATCTGCCTTCGGTGCCGGCGTTCATGACAACATCGTGACTGCATCTATTGACGCGATTATTGCCTGTACCAATCGCTTGATTGAGCAAGGCGTATTAAGTACTGATCAGGTCGTTGCTGCCGCCGTATAAGCGATATCAAATAAAAAACTTTAGAAAGGATACCCTCAAGTGGTATCCTTTCGTCATTCATTCTAAAGATTTAAGGCGAAAATTTCCTGTGTCTTTTCCAGCTGACTCAGTGGGCCTAGTTACCCCGCAAAAGTTTATTTTCGAAGAGCCGTTAGAGCTCGAATGTGACCGAATTCTTCCACGTTTTGAGCTGATGGTCGAAACTTATGGCGAACTCAATGCCGACAAATCCAATGCCATCCTGATTTGTCATGCCTTGTCTGGCCATCACCATGCAGCCGGTTATCACCATGCAGATGACAAAAAACCGGGCTGGTGGGATGCATGCATTGGACCAGGTAAAGCCATTGATACCTCTAAATTCTTTGTCGTTGCCCTGAATAATATTGGCGGTTGCAGCGGTTCTACCGGCCCGATCTCGCCGAACCCGGAAAATGACAATCGTCCTTACGGTCCAGATTTCCCGCTGGTTACTGTGCGTGACTGGGTCAAAACCCAAGCCCTACTTTCTGACCGTTTAGGTATTGATGTCTGGTATGCCGTTATTGGCGGCTCTCTGGGCGGCATGCAGGCTTTGCAATGGTCGGTCGATTATCCTGACCGTTTAAAAAAATGCGTCATCATTGCCAGTGCACCGAAACTATCGGCACAAAATATTGCCTTTAACGAAGTGGCGCGTCAGTCGATTTTGTCTGATCCGGACTTCCATAATGGCCGTTATCTGGAAAATGACAGCTATCCAAAACGTGGTCTGATTCTGGCGCGTATGGTCGGTCATATCACCTATTTGTCTGAAGAAGCCATGAAACAGAAATTTGGCCGTGACTTAAAGTCGGGCAAATTTATGTATGGTTTTGACGTTGAATTCCAGGTGGAAAGCTATTTGCGTTATCAAGGTGAACAGTTCAGCCGTAACTTTGATGCCAACACCTACCTGATTATGACCAAGGCGCTGGATTACTTTGACCCATCGCGCGAGTACGAGCAGTCACTCAAAAAAGCCATGGCGAATACCAAATGTAAATTCCTGGTGGTTTCATTTACCACTGACTGGCGTTTCACACCGCAGCGCTCGCAAGAAATTGTCGATGCACTGATCAGTAACCATAAGCCTGTAAGCTATCTCGATATTGATGCAGAACAGGGCCACGACTCGTTTCTGTTCCCGATTCCGCTTTACGTTAAATCATTACGTGCATTTTTAGGTGGTGCAGAACACCTCCAAGCCACACCTAAGGAGACTGTGTAATGCGTATCGACCATCAACTTGCAGAAAAATGGATTAAACCCGATTCTAGCGTACTGGATTTAGGCTGTGGCGATGGTGAATTACTGGCGCATATGAGCAAAAAGCACAATATTCGCGCATATGGGTTAGAAATTGATCAGGAAAAGATTGCAATTGCAGTAAGTCGAGGGTTAAATATTATCCAGCAAGACTTGAACCTCGGTTTAAGCCGTTTTGCAGACCAGTCCTTTGACTATGTGGTTATGGCACAGGCTTTGCAAGCTGTAGATGCACCGGACGTATTATTGCGTGATATGGTGCGTGTGGGGAAACAGGCGATTATTACCTTTCCTAATTTTGCCCATTGGAAGACCCGTTCTTTCTTGGCTTTAAAAGGAATGATGCCGGTTTCGGAAGCTTTACCGTATATGTGGTATAACACTCCAAATATTCATTTATGTACTTTCCGTGATTTCGAAGCACTTTGTGCTGAAAACGATATCCGGATTATTAATCGACTCGCCGTGAATGGGGATCAACAAGGAAGTTTACTTAGTAAACATATCCCAAATCTGTTTGGTGAAGTCGCTATTTATAGAGTGAGCGCACTATGAAAAAAATATTATTAAGCACACTATTGGTTGGATTATTTAGCATTCAAGCTCATGCAGAATATGTGGCACCTTCGGCATCGATTTCAAGCCAGGCTGCACAATATTCTGTCATGGATATTAATAGCTTGATCAAATCTGCCAAAGCAGGTCAGGCAGCTGCACAATTTTATCTCGCCACCAAATATCAACAAGGTAAAGATATTCAAAAAGATGATCAGCAAGCTTTTTCCTGGTACAAAGCTGCTGCCGATCAAGGTCTGACTGCTGCCCAGTTGAATGTCGGCCGTATGCTGGCAGATGGTATTGGCACCAAGAAAGACGAAACTTTGGCACGTAAATATTTTGAAAAAGCGGCAAGTCATGGTGATAACCGTGCCAGCTTTAATCTTGCGATGATGGAAGAACAAAAGAAAAATTACATCGGTGCTTACCAGTGGTATGAACTGTCTACCCGTGACGGCATGCTCGACAATAAAGTGATTACTTTATCTGAAGGCAAGAAGATGGCATTGGCTGCCAACTTGACTCAAGAACAGATTCGCATGGCACGTGACCGTGCGGACAAATGGATTCAGGCACAGTAATTCTGCCTGATTCTAAAAAGCACCTACGGGTGCTTTTTTATTTCGTAAAAATAAAAAGTTAAATGAAAAAATATTTAATAATTTATAAAAATTCCTTTATGTTATAAAAAATCTAAAATATAAAATTAAGTTAACAATAAATGAAAATCATTATTCTGACCTGTCTAATACTAATGCTTACTGCATGTGAAAAACCTAACAGTAAACCAACTTATGGAGAAACTGGATTACCCAAAAATTGTCGTGCAATTGTACAAGTAAACATCGATGCTTGGCGATCTCATAAAAATACAGCAGAGGAAGTAATGAACTCTCTTGAACGTAATTGTGGCGCTAATGGTTATTCTTGGGAAAATAAATAAATTGTTAACTTGAAAACAATTTTAAAAAGTAAAATCCGCTAAAATAGTCTTATTCATTGTCACATTAAGATCGAAATAATGGCATCTCAAGATTGGTTATCTCAAGGAACACTCGTACTCGCAAGCAATAACAAAGGAAAAATTGCCGAATTTGAAAAAATGTTTGCAGAGTTAAATCTCCCTGTAGAGGTGATTCCCCAAGGCAAACTGAATATTGAAGATGCGGTTGAAGATGGCTTGAGCTTTGTTGAAAATGCCATTATTAAGGCACGTCATGCTTCTAAGATTTCAGGTAAACCCGCAATTGCCGATGATTCCGGAATTTGTGTTCCACTCCTAGGTGGTGCGCCAGGTATTTATTCTGCACGCTTTGCCGGTGAACATGGCAATGATGCAGCCAACAATGAAAAACTGTTAACCCGACTCAAACCATTTCGTAAAGAAGGTGAAAGCATTGAAGGCATGTTTGTTTGCGTGCTTGCACTGGTTCAGCATGCTGAAGATTCGCTACCTCAAATTTTTCAAGGCATCTGGAAAGGTGAAGTGCTAGAAGCAGCGCGCGGTGAAAATGGTTTTGGTTATGACCCGCTGTTCTGGTTGCCTGAACTGGGCATTTCCAGTGCCGAAATGAGTAAAGAAGATAAAAATAAAATCAGCCATCGTGGTCAGGCGATGCGTTTGTTTAAGGCAAGTTTGGAGAAGTAAACTGCTTTATATCCCCTTTCCTTAGGAGATGTGAGTATCCTCAGAATATATTCTGAGTGCGCAAGGAAGATATCCCCCTCCCTTTTTTAAAGGGTGAGGAACACTGTTCAGCAAGGGGGGATTTATTGTGAATAATGAATCCCCCTAAATCCCCCTTTGAAAAAGGGGGACTTTTTTAAAAACCCGGCACCAATGCATGCAACACTACGCCATAAATCCCGATCAATATCGCACTGGCCACAGTTCCCGACGCAATATATTTCGCTGAGTATCCTGTTCCTTGATAATGCGTTTCCAGCGCCACAATATTGGCTGCGGGAGGTAAACAAAAGAACATCAACATCACTGCATAAGTCAGCATTAAATGTGGAATCGGCAAAAGCAGATAAGCTGCTGCACACAATAAAACTGCCAATAACATACGGCTACTGATGATCAGTAAACTACGCTTTAAATCACGCCAGCCAATCCTGACTTTACTCAGCCACATGCCCAAAACGCACATGCCTGAAAAGGTTACCAGCACCTTGTTCAGCTGATACACCCCTTGCACGACAGGATGATATTCAAAGGGACTGAAATCCCAGAATGACAAAACAGCAGCCGTGGTCAAGGCAATCACTGGCGGCGACAGCAATACATTTTTAATGATGAAACTCAAATCCTGTTTGGCTTCACTGACTGCCATCACCGCACAGATATTGCCAAATAAGGAACCGCCGATATATAAGGCCACGATGGTACTGCTGGCTTCCGGTCCAAATACCGCTAAAGCAAAAGGCAGACCCAACCATGCACCATTTAAATAACTAAAACACAGGGCACGTAATTTGTCTTTTTGAAAATAATAAAAAATACTAAAGAAAATAATGGAACTTAAAAAGCTGAAGCCAATCAGCCACAGACTGCCTTCTTTATAAAATACCATGTTGTAAATGATCAGCAGCGGTATAAAAATCCGGGCCAGTAAAGCTGCCAGTAAGGGCCGTATCGGTTTTAAAACATGCACTCCCCAATATCCAACAAGAAAAGAAATCAAAGGAAGAATCAGGGCCATGACAGTACAGCTTAGCTTATTTAATAAAAAAATATCCTAGCACAGCTGCTATTCAAACATGATTTTGAAAGGTTAATTTTTTATGTTTAACCTTGCCTAAACCTCCCTTGTCTTGAAACCGAAACAGAAATGTCACGTCCTTGTCATCAAACCCTGTTGAGATAAGGACAACAAAAATAGAGGAAAATAACATGGCAGGACTTTCGATTTGGCACGTGCTAATTTTTGCAATCGTGGTGATTTTATTATTTGGTACATCCAAACTCAAAAATCTGGGTAAAGATGTCGGTGGTGCAGTCAAGGATTTTAAAAAGTCGATTAAAGAAGATGATGCCGAACGCACTCAACTGCAAGAGCCCCGTACCATTGATGCTCAGATTAAAAACACTGAAAGTACTGTAAAAAGCTAAGCGAGCGCAGCCATGCTAAATGTCGGTATGACTGAACTGCTGTGCTTTGCCATTATCGCACTGCTGGTTTTGGGTCCTGAAAAACTGCCTGAAGCTGCGCGCTTTGCTGCGAAATGGTATGGCAAAGCAAAACGCTTTATTCAGAGTGTGCAAACCGAGGTCGATCGGGAACTGAAACTTTCAGAGTTTCGTGAAGAAATTCAAAAAGAAATTGACCGCATGACAGAAATAGAACAGCGCTTGCAAAAGCAGCTGGATGATTTGACTCAGTCAACACGACCACAAAAGACTCAAGCGCCATCTCCACAGCTTTACACCTGGCTCAGTCCCTGCCGTTTGACCCCATTTTCAGCGAATTTTGTGCAGTCACATGGCGCTGATGTATTCAAGGTTTCGAGCTCTTATCTCCCATCTACATTGAAGATTGCCGTATGAGCCACAGTCAATTACCTGCTTCTGTAGTCAAATCAGACAGTGAAAATCTAGAACAGATGCCTGTGATGCAGCATTTAATCGTGCTACGTCAGTATTTATTTAAAATTGTCGGTATTACGCTGCTGCTGTTTTTCTGCTTGTTGCCATTTCGCAATTACACCTATCAGCTTCTGTCGGAACCGCTCAGACAGCAATTACCTGTCAGTTCCACCATGATTGCCACCGATGTTACCGCAACCTTTATGGCACCGTTTAAGTTGAATCTCTTTGTGGCCTTGATGTTGGCGATGCCTGTAATCATCTATTTTTTATGGTCATTTGTACGCCCTGCCCTGTATGAAAAGGAGCGCCACCTCGCCATTCCGCTTTTGGTCGGCAGTATTTCTTTATTTTACTTGGGCATAGCTTTCGCTTACTTCATTACCCTACCGGCGATTTTGCATTTCTTTATCAGTGTATCGCCGGAGAGCGTTGCACCAATGACCGACATCAACAGTTATTTAAGTTTTTGTTTAAAGCTGTTTTTGGTGTTTGGATTAACCTTTGAAATTCCGATTGTTACCTTAGTCCTGATTCTGATTGGTTTGGTCAGCACGAAAAGCTTGGCAGAAAAACGTCGCTTTATTGTGGTGGGCTGTTTCTTTGTTGCCATGTTTGTGACTCCACCTGATGCACTTTCCATGGTCATGCTCGCCATTCCAATGTGGTTATTATTTGAAATAGGCTTATTTTTCGGAAAAGTTTTAGAAAAACGTCAAACCCTTAATCCTTAATCCTTAAT
>NZ_DJDC01000011.1:0-15509 GCF_002430855.1 Acinetobacter sp. UBA5934
CACCGCCGATGGATGTGCATTGTACAGCATTTCCAAACCAATGCAACACCCTTTTTTAAATAATTTGGCAAAAACAGCTCAACTGTTTATTTATTCTACAAAACACGTGTTTTTTATTATTTTTAAGTATGAATTAACAACAATCTCGATTTAAAACTCATCATCAGGTCAAATAAAACTTTCATTCCTATCTATTCATTAATGGTTTTAGCCTCTTTTACTTTTTATTTTCATACGAGAAATATCTTATAATTCTTAAATCACCTATCACCGCTAAAGACTTTTTAAGTAAATTAACAATCAGACAGAATAAAGAATTGCTAGAGATCTAGATAAAGGAACAAAATCTCCCTTTTTATACCTGCAGCAAAATTAGAGTAGAAAATATTTAAAATATTGAATTTGTATTTCATGCTATTGAGTACAGATTTCCCCTTAGCTCATTTCAACAAACTTAATACTGCAAAGGCTTAATATTTTTCAGACTATATGGAATATGGAATATGGAATATGGAATGTGGAATGTGGAATGTGGAATGTGGAATGTGGAATGTTATTATTAAATTTCAGGCATAAAAAAACCGCATTTAAGCGGATCATTTATTTTTAAGTTTAAACTTAAAATGGTCGGAGCAGTAGGATTCGAACCTACGACCCTCTGGTCCCAAACCAGATGCGCTACCAAGCTGCGCCATACTCCGAATTGGGGTGAATGATGGGATTCGAACCCACGACAACCGGAATCACAATCCGGGGCTCTACCAACTGAGCTACATCCACCGTTACAACATTTTGGCTCTATAATACCAGACTACCAAATGGCGCGCCTGACAGGATTCGAACCTGTGACCATCCACTTAGAAGGCGGATGCTCTATCCAACTGAGCTACAGGCGCATGACCGATGATAAAAATATCATGCGATACTCGCCTTGAAGAATTGGTCGGAGCAGTAGGATTCGAACCTACGACCCTCTGGTCCCAAACCAGATGCGCTACCAAGCTGCGCCATACTCCGATTCATCTCAGCTTTTAGTGTATCGCACATCGTGCGGTACGGGGTGCATTTTAGGCGTGACGCCTAGAGACGTCAACACCTATATTCAAAAAAACTCAAAAAATCACTTCAACCGCTTATTTATCAAGCATTTTAGGTATTTTTTAATCAAAATTAACGTTTTAGGTTGGCACTAAAGCTTAACATGCGATCAAGGGGTAATTTAGCCCGCTCCGCAAGCGCCGGATCAACGTGTATTTCTTGATCACCCTTTTGTAAAACCTCTAGAATTCCATCTAATTCATTCATTGCCATCCACGGACAATGGGCACATGAGCGACAAGTTGCCCCCTCACCTGCAGTTGGAGCCTCAATCAGAATCTTGTTTGGCACGGCTTGTTGCATCTTGTAAAAAATGCCGCGGTCGGTTGCCACAATTAAACGTTCATTCGGAAGAGTCTGTGCTGCTTTAATCAGTTGTGAGGTACTTCCTACTGCATCGGCAATATCTACCACAGATTCTGGGGATTCAGGATGAACCAAAACAGCTGCATCTGGATAAAGCGCTTTCATATTGGCGATACCGCGTGCACGGAATTCTTCATGCACAATACAGGCGCCATCCCAAAGCAGCATGTCTGCACCAGTTTTTTTCTGGATATAACGTCCCAAATGCTGATCGGGTGCCCAAATAATTTTTTCACCCAAGCTATCTAGATGTTCAATAATCTCAACTGCGCAGCTTGATGTCACCACCCAGTCCGCACGTGCTTTTACTGCAGCTGAGGTATTAGCATAGACAACCACGGTATGATCAGGATGCGCATCACAGAATGCAGTAAACTCATCGACCGGGCAGCCTAAATCCAGTGAACAAGTCGCTTCCAGAGTAGGCATCAGCACGGTTTTTTCAGGAGAAAGAATTTTCGCTGTTTCTCCCATGAATTTCACCCCAGCAACCACCAAGGTTGATGCAGGATGGTCACGGCCAAAACGCGCCATTTCTAAGGAATCAGAAACACAACCGCCAGACAGTTCAGCAATCTCTTGCACTTCAGGATCGCAATAGTAGTGAGCGACAAGGACAGCATCGCGTTTTTTGAGTTCTGCCAGAATTTGCGCAAACTTTTCCTGTTTGACCTCATCACTCAAATGAACATCTTTAGGCTCACCTAAACGATCTAAATGCGCCTGCACAATCGATTTAGCTTCATTGGCAATTAAATTGGTCGCATCATTCATAAACGTCTTCTCTATCCTTAGTGCTTGTTATTACAAGCCGTACACTCAACTCACTGATCAGAATGGCATTATGCTTTTTTTGACCAGTCATTAAAAACTTTGCATTTTAAAAAAGCCTCACTATGGAGGCTTTTTTTATTCAACTTAACTTAAGAACGGTAATCTGCATTGATCTTGACATAGTCATAAGAAAGATCACAGGTATACACGGTATCTCTTGCCTGTCCTCGGCCTAAATCGACACGAATGGTCATTTCAGCTTGTGACATCACACGTGCACCCGCTTCTTCAGTATAGTCTGCTGCAGCACCACCATCTTTACAGATTTGTACATCATCTAACCAAACCTGGATTTTTTCAACATCTAAATTTTTTACCCCAGCATAACCAATTGCTGCAAGGATACGTCCCCAGTTTGGATCGGAGGCAAAAATTGCAGTTTTAACTAAAGGTGAATGAGCAATACTATAAGCAATATCACAACATTCCTGAGTATCCGCACCACCTTCAACCGCAACGGTAATAAATTTGGTTGCACCCTCACCATCCCGTACAATCAGCTGCGCCAAACGTTTCATCACTCGGGTCAAAACATCCAGAACTACCGCATAACGTGCATCATCAGTTGAGCTGATTTCAGCACCGCCTGCCTGACCGGTCGCCACAAAAATACATGAGTCATTGGTTGAGGTATCACCATCCACGGTAATACGGTTAAACGACACATTCACCGTAGTTTTTAATAGTTGCTGTACCAGTTCACGGCTAATTGGGGCATCTGTAGCGACATAACTCAGCATGGTTGCCATATTCGGACGAATCATGCCGGCACCTTTTGAAATACCGGTCATAGTGTAAGTTACACCATTCAGCTCAAATTGCTCTGAGGCACCTTTAGGCAAAGTATCCGTGGTCATGATGCCAGTCGCTGCATCCAGCCAGGCATCTTCTTTCAGGCTATTTAATGCAGGCTGCAAGCCATTCATCAAGCGTTCAATAGGCAGCTGTTCGCCAATCACACCGGTAGAAAAAGGTAAAATCTCGTTTGCAGATACACCTGCAAGTTCTGCCAGTTTTGCACAAGTTGCTTCAGCATTGGCCATACCGATTTTTCCGGTACCTGCATTGGCATTACCCGTATTAATGACTAAATAACGTGGATTGCCGACTTGAAGATGTGCCTTGCAGACATGTACAGGTGCAGCACAAAATGCATTTTGGGTAAATACACCAGCAACATTCGAACCTTCAGCAAATTCAAAAATAACGAGGTCACGTCGGTTCTGATAGCGCACATATGCTTCAGCTGAACCAATTTTTACACCTTTAACCACATGCATCTGTGGCATTGCTACGTCGCCCACCGCCATTTTTAAACTTCCAAATAAGTGCGTGATAAAGAAGACAGCTTAGTAGAAATTCAACAAAAAATCGAGCGGAACGCCGGGTTTGATTTATTTTTTATTAGATGAATATTTTCAGGCACAAAAAAACCAGCCCGTAGACTGGCTTAAATCACAATATCGTTTTAATTAGAGGCTAACTGACCAGCTTCTGATAATAATGCCTGTTTAGCTTTTTCCTGACTGGCCGCAGATAAAGCCGGATTTGAAGCGACAATGCGGTTCGCATTTGCTGCATTTGCCGGTGTGATCGCTGCAGTTTTCAAGATCACTTGACGTTGCTGTGGATTAGCAAAAGTATAGCGAATTCCGGTACGAGGACTCATCACCGTAATATTATCATCTTTCACTACTACAACATTCGCTGCTGTGGTTTTCGATGGTTCGTTGGCAAAAGCCAAACCTGGAATAGCTAAAGCTAAAATTATCAATGGTTGTAATACTTTTTTCATTGTCTTTTCCGCTGTTCAATGTTCATCACTATGCACTAAATAGCATTTAATGCAGCGCTCTGCAAACATATTCACATCTTGCAAAAATAAACCTTATATTTTGCTGCAATAAAAAACCACTTTATATATCCACATCCGAAAAGACATAAGTATATAAAGTGGCGAAATGCTTAGATAAAATTAAATCTTACCGTGACATTGCTTGTATTTCAGACCCGAACCGCATGGACAAGGTGCATTACGGCTTGCAGGGGGTGCAAATGTTTGCTCTGCTGGACTATAACCCGGCTCTACTTCTAGAGTTTCAGCAGGAGTAAAGTCACCCGCTAACAAATTATCAAATTCTGCATGTGTAAGATTCAATTGCATGGCTTCAGCTTGAGCCTGTTTTTGCGCTTCCATTTCAGCCAGTTCTTCAGCAGTAGGCACATGAACACGCGAAAGGTCTGTAATCACATCTGACTTAATCACAGCCAGCATATTGACGAACAGATTAAAGGCTTCTTTCTTGTATTCCTGTTCAGGATTCTTTTGTGCATAACCACGCAAGTGAATACCCTGACGCAAGTAATCCATAGCCGCCAAATGTTCCTTCCAGTGACGATCTAAAGCACTGAGCATAAAATGACGTTCCAGCATGGCTGCTGACTCATCACCCATTTGTGCACGACGTTCACGATAGCGGTTCACGATTTCATCAGAAATACGTTCTACCAAAGCCTCTTCATCTAAACGGCGATCTTCTTCCAGCCATTGATTCACCGGTAAATCAATGCCCAAATCTTCACGGAGTGCACGTTCCAGACCATCAATATCCCATTGATCATGAATTGATTCAGGTGGAATATAATTTGCAATTACGCCTTTGATCACTTCATGATGCATTTCTTCAATGTAATCTTGTAGCGTACTTTCAGCGAGCACTTCATCACGTTGTGAATAAATAATCTTACGTTGTTCATTATTCACGTCATCGTATTTCAACAGGTTCTTACGAATGTCGAAGTTACGTGCTTCTACTTTACGTTGAGCATTTTCAATCGAACGCGATACCATTTTGTGTTCAATGGCTTCATCTTCCTGCAAGCCCATGGCACGCATCATAGCTACAACGCGGTCACCTGCGAAAATACGCATCAGGTCATCTTCAAGCGACAGGTAGAAACGTGAAACACCCGGATCGCCCTGACGACCGGCACGACCGCGCAACTGGTTATCGATACGGCGCGATTCATGACGCTCTGAACCAATGATATGCAAACCGCCAGAAGCCAACACCATTTCATGGTTTTGTTCCCATTCTGCTTTTAGGCGTGCTTCATCTTCAGGAGTTGGGTTTTCAATTTTGGCAAGTTTGGCTTTCCAGTTACCACCAAGCAAAATATCGGTACCCCGACCGGCCATATTGGTGGCAATGGTGACAGCATTCGGTGAGCCGGCCTGGGCAATAATGTCCGCTTCGCGTTCATGTTGCTTGGCATTCAACACTTCATGGGCAATACCGGCTTCTTTCAATTTATCTGAAAGAATTTCCGAAGCTTCGATGGTTGCGGTACCAATCAAGATCGGTGCAACACCTGCTTCGTGAATATTTTTAATTTCTTGAATAATTGCGTTGTATTTACCATTACGGTTTAAATAAATTAAATCATTTTGGTCATTACGGATCATTGGACGGTGGGTTGGAATCAGCACCACATCCAGACCATAAATTTCTTTCATTTCCGCAGCTTCAGTGTCGGCAGTACCGGTCATACCTGAAAGCTTTTTGTAAAGACGGAAATAGTTCTGGAAAGTTGTGGTTGCCAAAGTCTGGTTTTCAGGTTGAATTTCCAGACCTTCTTTCGCTTCAACTGCCTGATGCAAACCTTCAGACCAACGACGACCCGGCATGGTACGACCGGTGTTTTCATCCACAATAATCACTTCACCATCATGAATGATGTAGTGCACGTTGCGTTGATAAAGGAAGTGTGCACGAATGGCTGCCGCAACATGATGAACTAGGTTCAGGTTAGAAGGTGAATACAAGCTTTCGCCTTCAGCCAGCAAACCCATCTGAATCAACTGGTCTTCTACGGCTTCATAACCGACTTCAGTCATTTCAACCTGACGCTGCTTTTCATCAATCCAGAAATGACCACCATCCGGCACTTTTTCTTCTTTTTGCGCATGAAGTTTTGGCGGAATGCTGTTGATTGCAGCATAAAGCTGTGATGAGTCATCACTTTGACCCGAGATAATCAAGGGTGTACGCGCTTCGTCAATCAGGATCGAATCGACCTCATCGATAATGGCATAGGTTAAGCCACGCTGTTTTTTCTCGGCCAGAGAGAACACCATGTTGTCACGAAGATAGTCGAAACCGAATTCGTTATTGGTACCATAAGTGATATCGGCACGGTAAGCTTCAGCTTTTTCTGTTGGATCTTGCATGGAATAGATGATGCCAATGCTCAGACCCAGGAATTCGAATAAGGGACGGTTTAACTCGGCATCACGCTGTGCCAAATAGTCATTCACAGTGATGACATGTACGCCTTGTCCGCTAATGGCATTCAGATAACAGGCCAAGGTACCCATCAGGGTTTTACCTTCACCGGTACGCATTTCTGCAATTTTACCTTCGTGAAGGGTAATACCACCAATCAACTGGACGTCGTAATGGCGCATCCCCATGATTCGCTTAGCCGCTTCACGACAAACAGCAAATGCTTCAGGCAATAATTTATCCAGGCTTTCGCCTTTGTTATATCGTTGTTTGAATTCTTCAGTTTTTGCAGATAAGTCTGCATCGCTTAGTGCAGATATCGTCGGCTCGAGCGCATTAATCTTGTCTACGATTTTACGCATGCGTTTGAGTTCGCGCTCATTTTTAGTACCGAAGATGCCTCCGATCAGACTTGCCAACATGAATAGACTCTCTAAATCTTGCTTGTCGAATGAATAAATTTTTTCTCAGTCGTTATTATGGTGCTAGAAATTTGAAGTACAAGGGTTTTGCACAAAACCAATAAAAAAATTCTGATCACCTGTTCTAGCACGTGACAGCTAAGGGCAAACAATGTAACAAATTTTAAACAGCCAATATAGTCATAATCATAACCATTCATAATGTTTTTACAATTGAAGTTATCGTTTTATATTCCCTATCTTCATAAAGAAATACAAAAACGCTATTTTCATTGCAAAAAAAAATGCGCCATATTAAGTCTCATCAAGGTTTATAACAAATAATTTGAGGTAATAGAAAATGACATTACGTTTAGGCGATACCGCACCGAATTTTGTGCAGGACTCAAGCGAAGGCACGATTAATTTTTACGACTTTTTGGGTGACAGCTGGGGGATTTTATTTTCCCATCCTGCCGACTACACACCGGTATGTACCACTGAGCTCGGCTATACCGCAAAGCTGAAAGATGAATTTGAAAAACGTGGTGTCAAAGCCATTGCCCTGTCGGTCGATGATGTTGAATCACATAAGGGCTGGATTAAGGATATTAATGAAACCCAAAACACTTCGGTGAATTTCCCGATCATTGCCGATCAAGACCGTAAAGTATCTACCCTTTATGACTTTATTCACCCGAATGCCAGTGAAACCCTGACTGTTCGTTCTTTGGTGATTATTGATCCGAACAAAAAAGTACGTTTGATTATTACCTACCCGGCGTCTACAGGCCGTAACTTCAATGAAATTTTACGTGTGGTTGATTCGCTGCAACTGACTGACAACCATAAAGTGGCAACACCGGCCAACTGGCAGCAAGGTGAAGACGTGGTGATTGTGCCTTCTGTTAAAGATGAAGAGGAAATCAAACAACGCTTCCCTAAAGGCTATAAAGCTGTAACACCATACTTGCGCCTTACGCCACAGCCTGAGACAAAATAAGACACTGTCTTATTTTGTCGCAAGACAAACGAAGTGCGTAGTATGAAGTATCAAAAGCGCTGCTTTAGTTTTTCGCAAGACAAACGAAGTGCGTAGTTTCTTTTAAAAAAGAGCACTGCTCTGCCCTGAGGAATATATTCCCCAAGAAAATCTGAAACTATACTTCAAGTATGCCGCAAATACAGGATTACAATGACGAGCCAAATCCTGATTTTGCTTAAGCCTGTCTGATGACAGGCTTTTTTTATTCTGCTCAGAAATTAACTTACAAAATCAAGTTGCTGTTTATTTCACAGTCAGTTTATAAATACGCCTAGTCATCTTAAGAATAACTATTGTGATCTATAATATTCATCATTTGCACTGTGGCACCATGTGCCCGGTTTGTGGTCCACTGTTTGGACAAAAAGGTTTACATGCCAAAGTGGTTTGTCATTGCCTACTGCTTGAAACCGATCAAGGCTTAGTATTGGTAGATACCGGTTTAGGTTTACAGGATTATCTACACACCAAAGCACGTTTAGGCAATCTGGTCTCACGGCTAGGGCGCATTGAAAATAATTTAGAGTTGACCGCCACTGCACAGATTCAACACTTAGGTCTTCGTCCTCAAGATGTCAAGCATATTCTGGTTTCACATCTGGATTTCGATCATGCCGGCGGTATTTCAGACTTTCCGCATGCTACCGTTCACGTACTATCCAGTGAGTACAATGCCACACAAAACTTTTTTTCTTTAAAAAATAAAGCCCGTTATAAAACTCAGCAATTCAAGCAGCATCGTCACTGGAACTTTATAGAACCGGCTCAGGGTGAAGCTTGGTTTAACTTGCATCAAGTGCAAGGATTCCGTTTATTTCAGGATGAAATTTTAATGATTCCACTTTTGGGTCATAGTCAAGGCCATTCTGGAATTGCGATTAAGCAAAAAGAAGGCTGGTTATTCTTCTGTGGAGATGCCTACTATTCCCACCTGCAACTCGACCCTAAAAATAAGCTGCGAACACTGGATAAACTGGAACGCTTCTTTGCTGAAAATAATCAGATGCGCGTAGACAACTTGCATAAAATTCAACAGCTCGCACAAACTACAAAAAATATCGACATTATCTGTGCTCACGATCCTGTAGAGCTGGAGCGTTATCTTAAATGATCAAAAGAACTGCTTTGGCTCTAGTACTGAGCTGCTCAAGTTTAATGGGATGTATGACCGCACCTGCATTTACAGCGAAACAACGTCCTCAAAATTGGGCTCAGTCACTTCATCCAAGTCATAATTTTTATCAAATTAGTCCACAGATATTTCGCAGTGAACAGCCGAATGCCGAACTGATTCCACTGTTAAAAGCCCATGATATTGACGTGGTTATTAATTTAAGATCAAGAAATAAGGACCTGACTGTTCTACCTTCCAAAGATTTTAAACTGGTTCATATCCCCATTCACACCTGGGCAATGTCGCGTGAAGATTTATTACAGGTGATGCGACAGATTCAGCAAGCCAAAGCACTCAATCAGAAAGTACTGATTCATTGTTATCACGGTTCAGACCGTACCGGGGCAAGTATTGCCATGTACCGGATTATTTTTGAAAACTGGCCGATTGCAGATGCGTTGAATGAAATGAAACATGGAGGCTACGGCTTTCATCCAATCTGGATTCACATTGAAAAAATATTCAGTCCTGAAAATGTAAAATGGATTCAACAGCAACTGTTGAATCCATCTTAAAGGAAATTAAATTAAACTTTAGCGTTTATCGAGCGGAACCCAGTCAATCACCCATGCCGACTTCATTCCCAGGCTTGTATCAGCCGTAATTTTTTTACGGGTCGCATCAGCCACATCACGATCTTTAGACGGGCCAACCATAATGCGGACCCCTTTCGATGTTGGGCTCTTGGTGACTTTATAGCCTTTGGCCCGTAACTTGGATGCCAGTGCATCTGCATTGGCTTCATTGGCCGCCAATGCCACCTGAACCATCCACTGTTTATCACCATTTTCTAGCAAATCACGCGCTTTTTCAGCTTCTGCCTTTTTCTTGGCTTCAGCTTTTTTCTTCGCTTCTAGCTCTTGCGCCGCTTGTTCTTTTTTCTTGGCTTCCAGTGCCTTTTTAGCAGCCAACTGTTTTTCGGCTTCAGCTGCTTTGCGTTTTATTTCCGCCTCATGTTTGGCTTTTTCATCAGCTGCTTTTTTCGCTGCTGCCTGCTTTGCAGCCAATTGCTGTTCAGCTTCAGCCTTTCGTTTATCTTCAGCTGTTTTTTTCTCAGCATCAGTTCGCTGTTGTTGAGCTGTCTGCTGTTGTTGCTTTTTTGCCGCGAGCTGCTGCTCATCAGCCAGACGTTTCTGCTTGGCTTTTTCATCTTCCACCAGTTCAGGAGGAATATTGTCTGAACTCTGCTGCGCTCCACTACGACGGGCATTTAAAGCCGCATATTCTTCAGCCGCTTTACGTGCCGCTTCTGCTTCAGCCTGTTGCTGCATTGCTAAAAATTCGGCTGCACGTGCTTCCTGTTCTGCAACCGCTTTTTCACGTGCCCGGCGTTGTTCTTCAAGTAAACGTTTTTCGGTTTCCACATCCACCGTTAAAGGTCGCAGTTGAACCATTCCACCATCTGCTGCCGGATTTTTTTGCTCAACTTGAGCGGCTAAATCCGGGGTTTTGAGTTCGTTCTGATATATTTCTTCTTTACCTTTGAGAAGTAATGCTGCCAATAAAACACCACCACCTAATAAAACAACGCCTCCCATCCAGCGTTGTTTGCTATTCATTGACATTCTTCCAAATACTCCCATACCGCTTCTAAGGTATGAAATGAACCACATACCAAGATCAGCTGATTATTTTTTGTTTCATTTAGCGCTGATTTAAAAGCCAATTGAACACTATTGAAGTGTTGTACTGTTTCGCCCTTTAACGCTTCATCCAACTGTTCGACTGCAGCTGCTCGCGGAACGGTTAACGGTGCGATTTTCCATGTTAAAACAGTATCTTTCAACAAATCTACGACAGAATTGATATCTTTATCCGCCAACATGGAAAAAACACTGATCACTTCTGTGTACTGTTTATTGTATTCTAAAAATTTTCGCAACTGATTTAACAAAAATTCTACGCCATGTGGATTGTGTCCGGCGTCAAAAATCACGGTTTTATCTTGAATATGACGTATTTCAAAGCGGCCTGGCAATTTTGCATTTTGGATGCCTTGTGCAATGGCAGCTTGAGTCACTTTTAGACCACTCAGCAAAATCGCGGCAACGGCTGTAGAGATATTTTCGAGTGCCAGAGCACCGAACGGAAGTTTTAAGGTACTGCCTGATGAGGCAAACATCCAGGACTGGCCATCTTCACTATATTGATAAAAATAATCACGGTTGACCGCAAACAGTTTCGCCTGAGATTCATCAACCTTGTTTTGAATGGCTTGAGGAAGTTGCTGCGAACCGCCAAAAATCACAGGAATATTCAGGCGAATAATTCCGGCTTTTTCAAAGGCAATTTTTTCAATGGTATCACCCAGCCAGTCGGTATGATCCAAACCGATGTTGGTAATCACCGCGACATCCGGGTCAATCACATTGACGACATCCAGACGGCCACCGAGACCAACTTCCAATACCCAGACATCACATTGTTTGGTTTTGAAAATGACAAAAGCCGCCAATGTGGTGGCTTCAAAGAAAGACAGCGTAAGATCACAGTCACGCCGTGCCTGATCCACTTGCACAAATGCATCCACCAGGGTTTGATCATCCACTTCAATCCCGGCCAATTTCACCCGTTCATTAAAACGGTAAATATGCGGTGATTGATATAATCCCACTTGATAGCCCTGCGCATTTAGAATGGCAGCCAAAGTGGTGGTGGTTGAGCCTTTACCGTTGGTTCCCGCTACTGTTAAGACTTTAGCCTGAGGACGCGTCACTCCCAGCTTTTCAGCCACTGGAATAACCCGTTCCAGACCTAAATCAATACCCGTAACGTGAACATGGCTCCAATAATCGAGCCATGTGTTTAAAGAGTCTGTTGCAAGTGGTGCTGTGTTCAAGACAAATTCATCAGTTTCGCTACAATACGATATACAGTATCACGTAATGCGTGACGGTGAACAATCTGATCGATTACACCATGATCAAGCAAATATTCTGCACGCTGGAACGGTTCTTCCAGTTTTTCACGTACCGTTTGCTCAATCACACGTTTGCCCGCGAAACCGATCATGGCTTTAGGTTCGGCAATATGCACATCACCGAGCATTGCCAGTGAAGCGGTTACACCACCATAAACCGGATGAGTAAGTACCACTAAATACGGTAAACCTGCATCTTTCATGCGTTGAATCGCTGCTGAAGTACGCGCCATCTGCATCAATGACAACATGCCTTCCTGCATACGTGCACCACCTGAAGCTGCGAAACAGATTAAAGGCTGTTTGGCTTTAATGGCACGTTCAGCGGCTTGCACAAAACGGTCACCCACTACAGTACCCATTGAACCGCCCATAAAGTCGAATTCAAATGCACATGCGATTAAAGGAATATCTTTTAATAAACCCTGCATAACTACCAATGCTTCAGTTTCGCCGGTTTTCTTTTGCGCTTCAGACATACGGTCCGGATAGGCTTTGCTATCAACGAATTTCAGCGGATCTTTAGCAACAAATTCTTGGCCCAGTTCATTTTGAACCTGGTCGAAGAACCAGTTTAAGCGATCGCGTGCTTTCATACGCAAATGTTCATCACATTGTGGGCAAACATAGGCGTTAAATGACATCGCGGTACGTGTAACCAGTGCGTGACATTCAGGACACTCAATCGTAGGCTCGGTAAATGTTGCTTTGAGTGAGGTTTGCTCATCGGGCGTGTGAATACCCGGAACATGACGTTCCGTCCACGGCGTCGCTGGGCTAAGAATTTTTCCTGATTTCACTTCTTGATTCATACTAACTCATCGAGCGCAGCTCGAAGCTCCTTGACTTTATTGACCGTTTCAACAACGGCTTGTTCTGGCGCTAGGTTCGCAAACTGTTTTACAAATGCACTACCAACAATCACAGCATCAGCCGCTACACCCATGGCTTTTGCCGAGGCAGCATCGCTGATCCCAAAACCGACACCCACAGGAACGTCAGTCACAGCTTTAATTTTCTGGATACGGGCTGCCGCTTCAGCAACATCTAAAGTTGCAGCACCGGTTACCCCTTTCAAGGATACATAGTAGATAAAGCCACTGGCCTGATTTGCCACATGCTGAATACGCTCATCAGTCGAGGTTGGTGCAAGCAGGAAAATTTGATCCATGTCGAATTTTTTCAACACGTCATCTAAATTTTTGGCTTCTTCAGGCGGTAAATCTACTAGAAGTACCCCATCTACACCGCATTCATTGGCATAAGATACAAACTTTTCATAACCGATCACTTCAACAGGGTTTAAATACCCCATCAAAACCACCGGTGTTTCTGTATCTTTTTGGCGGAACTCTTTCACCATGTTCAAAGCATCTAAGGTATTGGTACCACCAGCCAATGCGCGTTCCGCTGCAAGGGCAATCACGGGGCCATCTGCCATAGGGTCTGAAAATGGAAGTCCAAGCTCAATCACATCTACCCCTGCCTCAACCATTTGGTGTAACAATGGAACGGTTACTTGTGGATGAGGGTCACCAGCCATTACATAAGAAACGAGCGCTTTACGCTGCTGAGATTTAAGCTGTCCAAAACGAGTGGCTAAACGTGACATAGGGTTGTACTTTCCTTGAATTATTAAAAAACTGAGGAGTTGGCTTTGTAGAAATACAAGACAACGCATTGTAACGCTATTTTTTACTCATTGAATAGGGCTTGAGCATTTCGCGCTACATTCAACTTACCATCTCATCTTTTCAGAACAATCCGAGAACACCATTTACTGATATTTACGATTTTTTCTCAATGATCAAAGATGCCTAATTTTGCTATGTAAAAAAATATCACTAATGAAGATAAACTTCTTCCTACTTATAAAAAACTTATAAAAATAAATAGCTTGTCTTTTAAAACTGAAATTTCATGAAATAGCAAAAACCTGCACTCTAGGATGCAGGTTTTTTAATTTGAATTTTTCAGGGCTGCCGAATCCCAAGATGAAGTGTATGTCCACACTTGTATTGATTAAAAAAAATGGCAGGAATAAGGCTTTTTTTATAGTTCAGATTGGGCTTTCAGTTGCTGTTTTCGCTGTAATAAGGTTTGACCGCTATAGGCTTTATAAGCACGTGCCAATGCGGACTGATCTGAATACCCCAGGCGCATGGCAATGTCAGTGAGGCTGGTATTGTGCTGCAATAACTGCTCACAGCGTTTCATCCGCTCTGCTTCCAATAATTTTTTAAATGAAGTGTTCTGTTCCTGCAGTTGGCGCTGCAACGTTCGTGTCGACAGGTGCAATTCATCTGCAATCTGATCAATTTTGGGCACTGTGGCATGCAGTCTTAGATATTCAGCCACTGCGGCATGGATTTGCTGTAATAGACTTTCATAACTTGGCTTGAGTGCAATGGCCTCCTCGGCCTGTTTCAGCAATAACTGCATTAATGGCGGATCGGCCAATACCGATTTCAGCGTCAAGCTATCTACACTCATGACATAGGCATAACGTGGCTGATCAAACAGCACCTCACAACCATAAAATTTTTGATAATGATATCGCGCCATTTGCGCTCGATGCGCCATCTGGATATTTAAAAATTTCGGTGGATCGGGAAAAATTTGCTTGGCCAAATGCACCATGGCCGCCATGGTCATTTCATTTAACAAGGCATATTTTTCATCTGAAAGTGGCCAGAACAGCCAGATTTCATTGCCCTGCTGATGCATCTGTATCGGGACCGCATCGGCACCATCGATCACCAGTCGGCTGAAACGCATGATATATTGCAATGCTTCAGCCACACTGTTACTTCGGGTGGCCATATAACCGAGTACGCCGAAATGTTCAGGACGAATGCGCTTGGCCATTTCAATAATCAGCTGCGGGCAATCCAGCTGCTCACGGGTTAATTGCAAAATGCTGTAAAAAAAAGAAAAGGGTGATTGGGTATCAATAGGCAATTGCAGCACTTGATCCAGATCATCCCAATAAGGTGCTAAAAATTCAAGCGTGTGAAAGTCGAGCCCCTGCTCTATCAGATACATATTCCAGAGTTGAAAATAACCATTGGGTATTTGTAATTCTTGCATGATGATTCACTTATAATTTGACATGCGATATTTTCACCTTGGCGTAAAATGTATAAAAAATGGCAATAACTGTCAAAACAAATATGCAAAATCCCAACATACTACAGCTATCCAAGGCGATTCGAATAAAACAAATATGAATGCGATAGTCCATCATCAAGTCGAACCCGTGGTTCGTAGCAATCTGGATTTCAAACTGAATGAAGTACCTCGCTTCTGGTTCGGTGGCGACCCGTTTATTACCCGGATGTTTGATGCACTCAGCCTGACTTTTCCGGATGGTGAACGCTATTTC
>NZ_DJDC01000011.1:15587-36626 GCF_002430855.1 Acinetobacter sp. UBA5934
AACGCTATTTCATTCAGTCTGTACGACTGTTCCGTGACCAGATTACTGACCCGGATTTAAAACAGCGTGTGGCAGATTTTATCCGTCAAGAAGCACAGCACGGCATTGCCCATGACAAAATGAATCAGGTCATGAAAGAACAAGGCATGCCGGTCGATCAGTTTATTCAGCGTTTAAATAAAATTTTTAAATTCGAACTGGAAAAACGCTCTCCACAATACAATATTGCCATGACCGCTGCCGCTGAACACTTGACTGCCTTAATGGCAGAAACCTTTTATAGCCAAAAAGAAACTTTGCGCGATGCTCATCCTTATGTACGCGCACTATTTGCCTGGCATGCGATTGAAGAAATGGAACATCGGGATGTGGCTTTTGACGTGATGAAACAGGTTGGCAATGTGCCTGAATCTACACGTAAATTCACTTTGGTGTGGACTACATTTTTAATGTTTGGCTTTACCATTTACCGCACCAACGTAATGTTAGAACATGACGGATTTAGCCGATTGCAGCGTTTGCAAATGAATATCAAAGGCTTACCGTGGTTTTTTGGTAAACGTGGCATCTTGACCCGAATGAATAAACAATACGGTGACTGGTTTAAAAAGGATTTTCATCCCAGCCAACATCCGGTAATTGCTCAATATGATGTCTGGGTCAAAACCTTGGAAGAAACCGGCGACCCCATACAAGCGGGTGAAGCATTTTGGCAAGCGGCAAAAGAATAAAAAAAAGCCTGCATATTTTGCAGGCTTTTTTTATTCTTGTAGATTGACGACTTGGCGCTTACCACTTGGCATAGTGCTGCTCAAGCAAACCATATTCATTGAGCAAAATAATTTCCTGATCATCTTGCTGAATGGTGCCACTAATTTTGGCCTGCCATTGACTGAACTGACTACCGACCAGCCTTAAATTCAGATTTTCATAGCGTCGCCAACCCGTTTTTACATCCAGGTTTAACTTTTCATCCAGTGAGCGAATGGTCCAATGATCATCCCCCTGATGCTGAAATAAAACATCACTTACAGGATACAGCACACCATTCACCCACAAGCAATTTTCATTGCCAAAACTTTCATTCACCCCAGAAGCCAGGTTTAAGCCGATCCGGTTATTGTTTTGATCCCAAAAGTTACACGACAACCAGAACCATGCCGTCTCCGGACGTAAAAAACCACAGGTATCATCCAGTGATGCAAAAGTCCTTTCATTAAACTGTATGGTTTCACGCTGTTTATTGATAAAAAAGCCTTCACAGGCCAAAGTCGTGAGTTTTTGAGTATAGGTCCAGCCATTAATTCCCGTCGGGCTACACATACTCAGCGGGTCTGTCCCGGCACAGAAAATTCGCGCGCTGAGCCTGATTTCACCATATTTGGTCACATGGATATAACGCACACCGTTGGCATGCTGAATATCAATTTGAAAAGGTGACTTGGAAAAAAAGCTCTGGTTATAAAGCGGCTGCTCATCTACCACAGTATTGCGCGATAAGAGGTTAATCGCATTCCACTCTAAAACTTCCTGATTTTGATGATTATAAATATAAAAAAAACCATGCCCTGCCCACGCAATATCGGCAATTGCCAGACCAATCGTGTAGTGTTCATGCTGAATACAGCAAAATTTAAACTTTTTATATTTTAATCGTTTGCGCCAACCAGTTAAGACCTTTCCATAAGGCGTCTTATACTGGTATTGATTCAAATCGATGGTTTTTGGGAGAGACTTAAAGCGGCCATAATTCGGTTGTCCATTTGATTGAATCAAATCCATTTATCAAATTCCATCTAGCCAAGAGATCATAAATTCTTACGCTTATTATGCCTATATAAATCCAAGTTAGAAGTATCGATCAGCAGATTTCATCGAATAAATACAAAAAATATATATTATTCCTTTTGATTTAATATTTTATAAATATAATTTATTAATCAAACACATATAAATCAGTCATGAGATAGCATCAAATACGTATTTTCCCAACGGTTGCCACTGAACTCGCCTTCAATCAGATGCACATAACGGCCATGTACCTGATCAATCGCAATACAATCGTCCACATCTAATACTCGGTCGGTATGCTGTTTTTTCCAATGTGAGGCAAAGTAAGCTTTACCACGTTGTTTTGCCAGCATCGCATTTTGCGCCACAACCAAAACATAGCGATGCAGCTCCCCAAACTCCCGGGCATCGTAGCCACCCAGATTAATTAAAAACAGCTTTTGTTCAGATGAGTTCGGCTGGGCATTACTAAATTGAATTTGATAATGTATGCCTTTAAATTCTACGCCATTGATTTGCGCCCAGGCATCAATGTGCAAGCCTTTTTGCTCGCCAAACCATGCAGTGTTAAGTTGAGGATAGGTCTCTTCTAATGAATCCCCCACGGCGAGTACCACATCATGGACTTCGGTATTGGCACGCGCATGACGGCCACCAAGCATGACGATAAATAAGCTGGGCATTTTATTTCCTTTCTTTTGAAGCATTTTTACAAAGAATCTGCGATTCACGGAAACGTCATTCGCAATTGTTCGAGGCAGACCACAACTCGATAGAAATGTTTTTGCGACTAAATTAATCACATGAAAGTATAAGACGAGTTTTGCGAATGACAATGCCTTTGGTTACTTTGGGCTTATCCAAAGTAACATTACGAGCTCCTTATATTTGAGTTATAAGCAGCAAGACTCCGTCAACATGTAGAGATCTTCATAACCAGAAAGTTGAATTTGACTAGAGTTTTCTTTGGTAGGAAATATCTAACTTTTGTTTCGGCAAAATGAGAAGCGAAGCTTCGCAAGAAAACCATCTTGTTAAGCAGACATTACATCCCTGTAATGCTGCTTAACGGGCAATAACCATGTTGCCTTCACTTGTTCACGTTTTGGATAAACTTCTATTTCAAAAAAAATCGTGCTGAATTGCTTCGGCACGATTTTTTTAAATCCTCCCCACCCTCCTTTGAGAAAGGAGGGCTTTTTCCTCTTTCCCACAAAGGAACTAGGAAAATTTTTACATCTCTACCATTTCCACGCCATCAATACGGGCAACAGTCATCAAGTCCTTATCACCACGACCAGAAACCGTCGCAATAATGATTTGATCCTTATCCATGGTCGGTGCAAGTTTGGTCACATAAGCCATCGCATGTGAACTTTCCAAGGCAGGAATAATCCCTTCAATATGCGTTAAATCACGGAAACCTTGCAGCGCTTCTTGGTCATTGATCGGCACATATTCAACACGGTGCATATCTTTTAAGAAACTATGTTCAGGACCTACACCCGGATAATCCAGACCGGCAGAAATTGAATGGGTTTCAATGATCTGACCCTGTTCATCCGACATCAAGTAAGTACGGTTACCATGCAGTACCCCGACATGACCGGCATTGAGTGGCGCAGAGTGTTTACCGGTTTCAATCCCCAAACCTGCTGCTTCAACACCGTACATTTTTACATCTTCATCGTTCAAGAATGGATAGAACAAGCCCATCGCATTTGAACCACCGCCGACACATGCAACCAATGCATCTGGAAGACGGCCAGCCTGTTCCTGAATTTGTTTACGCGCTTCACGACCAATGATTGATTGGAAATCACGAACCAGTTGCGGATAAGGATGTGGACCTGCTACCGTCCCAATTGCATAATATGTGGTATCAACATTAGTTACCCAATCGCGCATTGCTTCATTCATGGCATCTTTCAAAGTTTTAGAGCCACTTTCTACTGCAACAACTTTTGCACCCAGCAAACGCATACGATACACGTTCATGGCTTGACGTTTTACGTCGTCTGCACCCATATATACAATACATTCAAGGCCCAAACGCGCTGCAATGGTTGCGGTTGCTACACCGTGCTGACCTGCGCCAGTTTCAGCGATAATACGTTTTTTACCTGAAAGCTTAGCCAGAAGCGCCTGACCAATGGTGTTGTTGACTTTATGTGAGCCTGTATGGTTTAAGTCTTCACGTTTTAAGTAAATTTGCGCCCCACCTAATTCCTTCGACCATCGTTCAGCATAATATAGAGGACTAGGACGACCTACATAGTAGGCTAAATCACGGTCGAATTCTGCCAGAAACTTAGGATCATCCTTCATACGAGAATAAAGTTTTTCTAAGTCTTCTAATGCTGCCATTAGAGTTTCTGACACAAAACGTCCGCCATGGATACCGAAATGCCCGCGTTTATCCGGGAATTGGGTATAGTCAATCTTATTTTGCTGATCCACGTTGGACTCCTTGCATAAACTGTTCAATCAGTTGTTGGTCTTTTATACCTTTAGCGGATTCTACGCCTCCGCTGACATCTACTGCATAAGCATTGGTCGTCTTTATAGCGTCTTCAATATTGTCAGGCTTTAAACCGCCTGCCAAAATTAAAGGAATATCGAGTTTGGGGAATTTTGACCAGTCAAAGCTGTGCCCGGTTCCGCCTTTCAGTTCAGGATGCCAGGCGTCTAATAATACTGCACTTGCGCCTACATTTTGGTAGCTTTTTATAGTATTGATGACATCTAGCTCAGGTTTTACCTGTATCGCTTTATACCAGCGACGACCGACCTGACTGGAAATCTGCTGACATTGTTCAGGGCTTTCATCCCCATGAAACTGTAAAATATCGACTGGCGCTTGTTTTAAAATCTGCTCAATTTCATCAAGCGATGCATTCACAAACAAGCCCACAGTTTGCACATAGGCAGGTACATGCTGAATCAGTTCTTTCGCTTGCTCTTGGGTCACACTGCGTGGACTGGGTGGAAAAAACACAAAACCAATCGCATCTGCTCCTGCATTTACAGCAGAATGTATATCTTCTATTCGTGTGATTCCGCAAATTTTGGCACGGGTTCGCATATACTTCGCTCTAATTTTTTGGCTGAATCTTTGCCCGATTTATAGTCAGTCTATAAATATGGGGGCGAATCATTGTAATGCAATTTTAAAAGCTTGAGTAAAGTTCATCCGGAATAATATTGCCATAGATTGTCTAATGCCTGCACAAACCTTATACTGCGCGCAATTGCAACGAGTCAAGCTTAGGCTTTAGGGAAGTTGGTGCAAATCCGACACTGCCCCCGCAACGGTAAAATGAAAAGCATATCTTTATAAATCAGCTGATTTACACCACTGCATAATAATGTGGGAAGGTGGATATGTAACATGTAGATGCATGTACATTTAAGTCCGGATACCTGCTTGTTGTGTTCTTTAACTCAATCATTCACGGGGGGTGAATGTATGGAGCTTAAATCATGACGATTAAATTTCAGACTACAGCCTTAGTGGGCGCAATCGCTATTGCGATGGGTTTCTCTGCATCTGTCTTTGCACAAGACAACACAACCACTGTGAATGCTTCTTTAGACACTTTAGTGGTGACTGCCACACGCTCTGAAGAAAAGATTACCGCTGTCCCTGCAAGAATTTCGCTTATTGAGCCACATATTGTCGAGCAGTCACCGATTGCTTCTTTTCCTGATCTGTTAAAACATGATGCTGCAATTAACATGGTGCAGAATGGCGGCATGGGTCAACTTGCAGACATGTATTTACGTGGTACGGAATCTGATCATACCCTCGTCCTCCGTGACGGTATTCGACTCAACAACCCATCCTCAGGAACTGCCAATTTAGCATTTATCGATACCACAGATATTCAACAGATTGAGGTGCTCAAAGGTCCTGCATCTGTACTCTACGGTACGGATGCCATTGGCGGTGTAGTTCAGCTGGTTTCCAAAACCCCGGAAAAAACCAGTGCATTTATCACCGGTGAAATCGGTGAACATCAAACTTATAAATCTGTCCTCGGGGCTGATTTATATGACGATGGTTTCTATGCACAAATTCGTGGCCAACGTCTGGAGTCTGACGCCACTCAAGTCACCAACCAAAAAACCGATCGCTCTGAAACAGCTTCATTTGAGCAAAAAGGTTATAGCGCCAAAGTGGGCTTAGAAAAACAGCAATTTGCCGCATCTATAGATTACAGCCGCAATGAAGGTACAAATTTATATGATGCCTATGCCTTTGATGGCAGCTTGCTCAAACAGGATTTTGAAAATGAAATCGTTAATTTAAGAGGCCGCGCCAAGGTTACGGAAAACATTGAGCTGAATGGACGTTTATCTCAATTTAAAGATCAGGTCGAGCAAAAAGATTCGACTGATTTTGTACATAGCACAACCCAGGAAGCTGAACTTTACGGTAAATGGAACTTTTTACCTCAGCACAGCATTCTTGCAGGTTTCACTCAGCGTAATCTTGATGCAGACATTTTGTCTTACGGCGCACCTTATCAGGAAAATGTCGATTCCACCGGCTACTATGTACAGCATCAGTTCAAAGGTGAAAAGCTAAATACCCAGGCCGGTATTCGTGTTGAAGACAATGAAAAATATGGCTCACATACTGTAGGGCAAATAGCAGCACGTTATCAGGTTCTCCCTTCTACCAGTATTTACACCAATATTGGAACAGCCTTTAAATCGCCTACCTTGAATGAGCTTTACAATGCCTGGAACGGCAACCCTGAACTTGCGCCAGAAGAAAGTATGTCTTATGAAGCCGGGATTGATCAGACTTTAGCTTTAGGTTTTAAAACTGGCCTATCTGCCTATTACACTGAAGTTGAAGACCTGATTGGTTCAGAAAACTTCGGTAAATTGGGCAATATTGATAAAGCCACCTATAAAGGCGTAGAGCTATATTTGGCTTGGCAACAAAATGATTTATTTACCAAAGCAGCTTATAGCTATGTGAAATCTGAAAATGATGAAACCCATCAGGAGTTAGGCCGCCGTCCCCGTCAGGGTTTCACTTTAACTACAGGTATTCAAAATGAAATCTATGGAATTAGCGCGTCTTTAATTGCCAAATCAAAATCGAAAGACTGGGACAAAAACTACCAAAATCCGGGTTATGCAACTGTTGACGTCAATGCCTACTGGAATGTTAATCCCCATGTTAAATTGTTTAGCAATATTCAAAATATTGGCGATGTAGAATACAAAGCCGCCTATCAAGATCGAGGCTACTACTATGTTAATGGCGGTCGTTTAGCCTCTGCTGGTGTGACCTTCACATACTAAGTTTGCCGACTTTTAGTAAATACTTTTGAGGATAATGTCATGCCTATGGCATTATCCTTTTTATATTCAGATATCAAAGTTTTAAGGAATTATAAATGGGCCACCGTTTAAGTAAAATTTATACCCGCACAGGCGACTCTGGTACAACCGGACTAGGCGACGGTTCACGCGTAGCCAAAGATGACTTGCGTATTGCCGCTTTAGGTGATGTCGATGAACTCAACTCTTGTATTGGTATTTTACGTTCACAAATTGCCGTGAGTAATATTGAAGACAAAGCTGCTTGGGATAAGTCTTTAAGCCTGATTCAACACTGGCTCTTTGACCTGGGTGGTGAAGTTTGTATTCCCAACTACAACATGGTTTTACCGGTTTCAGTTGAATTTCTGGAAAATGAAATTGACCGTATGAATGAAGCTTTACCCATGCTGAAAGACTTTATTTTACCGGCCGGAACTTTAGCATGCAGTTATGCACATCAAGCACGTTCAGTATGCCGCCGTGCTGAGCGCAGCCTGATGACGGTACATACCCGCGATCAAAATATTCAGGCAACGTCATTGCAGCTTTTAAACCGTCTTTCTGACTGGTTATTTGTTGCCTCGCGGACATTGCAACGAAGCGAGGGCGGATCTGAAGTCCTGTGGCAAAAAAATATTAATGAGACGATTTAACTTATTGTTAATTCAAAATTGTCACTCGTTTCGCTGATAAAAAATGACTACTTGTTGCTCTTTCTAAAAACAAAGTACCAGTATACTGCTACCGCGCCAGGCGACAAGGATGTCGCCGTCTGGCAAAGGTTTCAGGGATGAACCTTTTGCCAGACAAAAGATTTTTGTTACTTTTCATCTTTGAAAAGTAAGAAATCACCTATACAAAATCAATTCACAATCTCTACTGCAATTTAAAACAAGTAAACCTTAAATTCCAATATCTAACATGCATTGAATGATAAGATAAAAGCAGTGATTCACTTTCACAGTTCAATCTAGAAAAAGAGTTCATTATGAAAATCATCGGCCATCGTGGTGCACGTGGTGAAGCCCCGGAAAATACCCTAGGCGGCTTTCAATACATTCATGACTTGGGCATCCGTGCAGTCGAATTTGATGTCCGTCAGCTTAAAGATAATGAACTCGTTATCATGCACGATGACAACTTTTTAAGAACCACCGGTACAGATCAGCCGCTCTATGACCTAAACAGCCATCAGCTTGAAGCCTATAATCAGGCGCATATCTGGATGGACTGGGAAAAACAGCTCACCCCGACACTCCGCCAGACCCTGAGCATTATTCATGACTTTGAGCATATTGAAGTTGAAGTCAAAGCTGTTGCAACTATGGCGGAAGCTGAAAAACTAGTCTTAGAATTACAAAAACAATTACACGGCTTTGAACAAACTGCCGTAATCACCAGTTTCGATTTAAAAATCCATCAGGTCTTAAAACAGCAAGACTCGATATTTAAACGCGGCTTATTGATTGAAGATGACATCAAACACCAAGCTATTGAACAGGCGTTAGAACTGGGTTGTTGCCAAATTGGCTGGATGAATCAGCTGGCAACTGATGAGATGATTCAAGCTACCCAACAAGCTCATTTACACATCAGTGTCTGGACAGTGAATGATATTGAGCGCGCCAAGCATCTGCAAAGTTTAGGAATAGACGGATTGATTACCGATTTTCCGAAAATGATGCTGGAGCAACTTTAAAATAAATTTTTCGCCCCCATTTATATGACTTAATTCACTATTTATTTAATCAAAAATGATTCATATCGTCAGGGTGGAAAGAAGCTGCTTTGACCTTCGATAAAATCAATCAACCCTGCCTCGTATTCTGTTACTGTTTAGTACAATACACCTGTAGAATAACGCTAGTGAAGATTTAGTAGCTCATGCTAATATTGAAGAAGTCTTAATCCATATAAACTGTATTGAATTAAGAATTCGTTTATACCTTACCTTTACCTTTTAAAAGGTTCTAGGAGTGCTGTTGGAGATGAATGCTCCCCTACCCAAAGCCCCAATTAACTGGATTGCAGTATTCGCATTGGTATTCTTGCCAATTGTGGCTGTAATCGCTATCCCTTTATATGCTTATCATCATGATTTTAGCTTAGGCGCATGGATCAGCTTATTTGTACTACTCGGTGTGAGTAGTTTAGGGATTACTGCGGGTTATCACCGCTTATGGGCACATCGTGCTTACGAAGCAACTTTGCCATTAAAAATTATTTTAATGCTTATGGGTACTTTTGCCGTTCAAAATAGTATTTTGTTCTGGGCTTCAGGTCACCGTACCCATCACCGCCATGTCGATGATGTCGAACAAGACCCGTACTCTATTAATAATGGCTTTTGGTATGCCCATATTGGATGGATGCTTCGTAACTATCCGGCAGCAGAAGCAAACTATAAAAATGCACCCGATTTGTTAAATGACAAAGTGGTGATGTTCCAGGACAAATATTACATTCCACTGGTCATTGCCGTACATGCTGTGATTTTAACCACAGTGGGTTGGGCAGTTGGCGATATGTGGGGCGTATTGTTATTGGGTGGTTTACTGCGCCTGATCTTGAGCCATCATGTGACTTTCTTTATTAACTCACTTTGTCATATGTGGGGCAAACGTCCTTATACTGACGAAAACACTGCTCGTGACAATTTTGTTTTAGCCATTGCCACTTGGGGTGAGGGTTATCATAACTATCATCACATTTTCCAATACGATTACCGTAATGGTGTGAAATGGTGGCAGTATGATCCTACCAAATGGCTGATCTGGTCATGTTCAAAATTGGGCTTAGCTAAAAATTTACGTCGTATTCCAAGCTTTAATATTAAAAAAGCTGAATTGGCAATGCGCTTTAAATATGCTGAACAAGATTTGGCGGTGTATGGTCATAATGTCAATGAAGATATGGCGGCAGCTAAACTGCGTATTGCTCAGGAATATGAAGCATTTACCCAAACTTTAAATGATTGGGCAAAACTGAAAGAACAAGAGATTCAAGCCAAGAAAGCCTCTGTTGCTGAAAAGATTCACCAAATCGACAGCAAACTTAAAGTCGATTTCCAGCTGGTTGAACAGCGTCTTTCCCATCACCGTAATACCCTAAAAATTTTAATGCGCAGCATTAAAAAGAATCCTGTTTCAGAATAAAACCTGATTCGATCGATAAAGCCCCATTATTGGGGCTTTATTCATTTTAGCCGTTTAAATTTGCTATAGTGGTTATATCTTCTCCCATTTTTAGATTGTCCTATGCAATTTAATCCTCGCTATCCATCGCTCAATCCCAAGCTTTATCATCATCAAATGCCAGTTCCCTTGAAAGGCGCCAAAGCAGGTCATTTCAATGAAGCTTTGGCCAATCAACTGCAATGGTTAGAACAAGATAAAGCCGAATGGGTTGAAATCTGTAGTGGACAAAAAACCTTTACCGAATTTGAACCTTTGGCGATGGTCTATGCCGGGCATCAGTTTGGACAATGGGCAGGACAACTCGGTGATGGCCGTGGCTTACTGATTGCACAAATTCTAGATACAGATGGTCAAACCATCGACCTGCATTTAAAAGGTGCTGGTTCTACGCCCTACTCGCGTATGGGTGATGGTCGTGCCGTTTTACGTTCCGTGATTCGCGAATACTTGGCCGGTCATGCCTTGAATGCTTTGGGTATTGCATCCAGTAATGCAGTTGGATTCACCTCTTCCACCCAAGGCATACAACGCGAAAAACTGGAACCGGGCGCGATGATGCTGCGCACATCAGACTGTCATATTCGCTTTGGACATTTTGAATGGATTAATCAGTATCAACCTGAATTACTCACTGAATTTACCCAAAAGTGCATTGAATGGCATTATCCGGAATGTCTCGATGCTGAACAGCCTGTTTTAGCTTTTGCAACCAAAGTCACCCAACGTACTGCAGTGATGATTGCCAAATGGCAGCTGGTGGGTTTTGCCCATGGCGTGATGAATACTGACAACCTGAATATTACCGGTTCGACTTTGGACTTTGGTCCTTATGGTTTTATGGAACGTTTCCGTCCGAGCTGGATCAACAACCACTCGGATTATCAAGGCCGTTATACCTATCAGCAGCAGCCAAGTATTGGGCACTGGAATGTATGGCAATGGTTAAACAACCTGGTTCCGCTCTGCCCTACAGACTATGATAAAGAGCAATGGAAACAGGATTTAGCTTCATGTTTAGAGCACTATGAGCCAACATTCTTAGAGCATTATAAACATGGTTTAAACCAGAAAATGGGCTTGCCAAGTTTCCATAAAGACAGTTTTGACTGCGGCATGGCTTTCTTAAGAATTCTGCAAAGCGAGCAACTGGACTATACCCAAAACTTTATTCAGCTTCAGAACAAACAGTTTGAAATGATTAAAGATGACTGTCTGGACCGACGCCAGTTTGAAAGTTTTTTGACTCAATATGAAAATATTCGAGCAAACCAAGAAACAGATGAACTTGATGCCGAAATGGCTAAAGCCAATCCACAATATATTTTACGTAATCACATGGCGCAAAAAGCGATTGAACTGGCAGAACGAGATGACTTTTCTGAAGTTGATCGGTTGTTTAAGTTGCTGAGCCAACCATTTACCAAACAGCCAGATTTAGAACAACTTGAAGATTTAACCCCATTGCCAAGTGATGTTCCGGAAGTGATGGTCAGCTGTTCGTCTTAATTTATTCACAACCACCAAGAAAACTGTGGATAATTTAAGCATTATCTACATTTTTGTTTTGGATTATCCAAACTAATGACTTTACACAATCTTGCTTCCCAAACTGCTTTAAAGCTACCTGAAGTGACGATTACCCAACCTTTTGGCGATGGCTGTGATGTGTTTAAAGTCATGGATAAAGTCTTTATGCTGAGTTTTCATTTAGAAGGCAAGGCAGCCATTAACTTAAAAGTTATCCTGGATGATGGCGCAATGCTGCGCGATATTTATCCTTATATTCGTGCCGGCTGGCATATGAATAAACAGCATTGGATAACTGTTTATGAGGATGATGAACTGGATGAGTCTTTAGTTAAAGATTTGGTGCTGAATTCTTATGAGCTGATAGTATTGAAGTTAAAGAAAGTTGAAAGGCAGAAAATTTCTCTATTAAGAACTACAAAGTAAACAACTTAATACTTCAAGAATAAAATTTCATTTCATGTGAGGATGCATGTCAAAAATAAAAATAACAGGGATTGCTTTAGGCCTATTAGTATTAATCTATCTATTTCCTCAATTCACCAAACCTACTTTAAGCAAGGAAGAACGCTTAGCGCAATTCTCCCCTCCAGGACTGGTCACAGATTATTTTGACCGTACAGGAGTCGCTCTTGTTAAAAATGAATCAGATCATTTTCAAAAGTTAAATAATCAAATTTACTACTTTTTTCCAATTCCACTCGCTCGATATGGCGTTCCCATTCCAGAGGCGAATGTCAACTCGTTTAAAACATTGGCTCAACATTTCCATTGGAAAGATGCTTTTGATCAAGATCAGAATCGAAGAAAAAATATAGCCCTAGATAAAAATAATGTGTATTGTGGATTTCAAAAAATTCCTAATCTAAGCCCTTCTCGTTTAATTTATCTGGGAGGGGGTTATCTGACTGATCATCAAAATACTTATTTTTGTGATTGGAATTTTAATGCAAGTTCAGATTCAATTGACCCTACTCGATCTGAAAAAATTGATGCGATATTATTTGGGACAAAAATCGCAAAATCAGGATACCACTATCCTCTATATCAGTTAAAAAATGGCAAAAACAACTATAAGCTCATACTCGAAAATATCGTGACAAATGGTGAATCGACCTATGTTGAAGGAAAACAATTAAAATCAACTGATCCATATAACTTAAGATATTTAACCTCATTTCAACCCCATGAAAAAATTTGGCAAGTAGACAGCTATATTACAGATCAAAGACATGTTTTTTATAAACATGAAGTTTTAGATTTAAATTACAATATTACTTTAGAAACTATTCCATTTAACTTTAAAGTTTACTTATATGATCCACTAAGCGATCGTTATTTTTATCAATCACATAAAATTGATTATCCAAACCTAAAGATAATTAAAAAAGATGACAATCATACCTTTTTCCCAATTTTCACTTCTAATGATCAAATCGCTTTTTTTAATACTCAAAAGCTTCAACTCGAAGTCCTCAACAAAAATCCCTTTATCTCAGAGCTTCACAGATTCTCCCCAAGTGTATTCAGTAATGGTAAGCACATTTATTTTTTTAGAAAATATCAAACCTTCTCAACCACTCTATTCATGTTTTTTTCTGAATTATGCTCAACAACTTCAGAAATTAGAGTGCTAAACAATATGCCCTTCTCTCAATGGAAAAAAGAGGAAGACCTGTTCATTCATCATCCACCAGATAAAGGAATTCCAATCAAAGGGAGTTTTTGGACATATGGAGATCGACTTTTTTACCTCCCTGAATATGGAAGCTGGACTGAATCTTTGTTTGAAGTCACACAGAGCGCTACAATTGATCAATTACGTCAAAATCAACTGAGCTACACTCAGGCAGAAGAATTATTTAAAGACACAAGGATATTCAAGACAGTGAAAGGTAAAACATTTAGCAAGATTAAGGATGTTCAACGTTTTTGCTTTAAAGACATTTTGTCCTAATGTCATTTCACCACCGACCGAATGTCTATTGATATGAGGTACGGTTGATTTAGCGATCAACTTTTATCAGCTGAAAAGTTAAAGAAAACTAAACAATGAGGATTAAATTTCTAAAATGCCATAATCCCTGTTTAATCTATAATTAATCCCTACTCCCTAAAAAAAGCGAACCACTCAGGTTCGCTTTTCTTCATTTAACTCTGAATCAATCTTCAGGATATTCAAAACGGTAACCTACACCATACACTGCCTGAATCCATTCATGACGGTTACCGGTTTCAGCCGCATCGGAAATTTTACGGCGCAAATTTTTGATATGGCTGTCAATCACGCGGTCTGCCACATCAAAACTGTCCGGATTGATATGATCGAGCAATTGCGCACGTGAATACACCTGCCCTACATGCTCCAGGAACAACTCTAATAAACGGAATTCAGTTGGCGTCAAGTTCAAAGTTTTTTGTTGATACCAAATGCGTTGCTGTGCTTTATCCATACGGAACAAACTGTTCTGTTCAGGTTCTGCATGACGGTCCAGGCGACGTAACACCGCTTGTACACGCGCCACCAGTTCTTTCGGGCTAAAAGGCTTACAAATATAATCATCTGCACCCATATTTAAGCCCAACACACGGTCAATTTCTTCGGTCCGTGCAGTTACCATAATAATTGGTAAATCAGACTGTTCACGCACTTTGCGGCAAATGGTCAAACCATCCATACGCGGAACCATCAAGTCCAGAATCATCAAACTTGGTTTACGCTGAGTAAAGCTGTCATACGCTTCTTGCCCATCATGAAACATACTGACTTCAAAACCAGCCGCTTCCAGATAGTCTCGCACCAGCTGTGCAAGTTCAACTTCATCTTCAACCAGCATGACATGTTTCATGAATCTCATCCTTTTATTTGTTTAACTGTTTTGGAAAAGTCAGTTTACAACGTAAACCACCGAGTGGCGAATGATCAAAACTTAACTGCCCACCCAATGCCTGCGCAATTTTACCAGATAATGCCAAACCTAAACCTGTACCACCAGTACTACGGGTGCGCGAATCATCCACGCGATAGAAGCGCTCACCTAAACGTGCCAATTGTTCATCACTTAAGCCAAGCGGACTGTCATCCACAATCACACTCCACTCGGTTTCAGATTGTTCGGTATGTAGATGAACTTCACCGCCCGCTTCAGTATAGCGAATGCTATTACCGAGTAAGTTGACCATAATTTGTTTAAAACGATCTATATCTAATTGTAAATTCGCGCCTTCACCCTGCACTGAAACAGACAGATCCGCTTGGGCAAATTTGGGTTTGAAGTTTTCAACTTCTTGTAGTACCACATTCCAGGGATTCACTTCGGCAAAATAACATTTCAGTTGCTGTGCTTCAGCCTGAGCCAAATCCGCCAGATCCTGAGTCAGTTTTTTCAGACTGGTGACCTGACGCAGCATCGATTCAAAATGTTCCGGTGTCGGTTTGCGAATACCGTCCTGCATCGCTTCAATTTGCGCTTGCAGCACTGCCAATGGTGTTTTTAATTCATGTGAAGTATCAGCTACCCACTGACGGCGTGATTGTTCATGCTGATCCAGAATCACGGCAAGATGGTTCAACTCTGTTGATAAATCACCCAGTTCATCATTGCGGTTGACTTTGACCTGATGCTGAAAATTGCCTTTGGTCAGTTCACGTGTCCCTTGCAGCAAGCGCTGAATCGGCGTTTTAAAGTAAGTGGCCAGCAATAAAGCCGCGATCAAACTGGTTAGGAAAGTTAATCCATACACCAATAATAAATAACGTTTTTGATTACTAAAAAAGTTAATACTTGAAGCATCATCCTGATCCAGCACCGGTTTTAACCCTAGATAACCGACAATTTTATCATTCACCATAATCGGGCGATAGGAAACTGGAATATCAGATGGCTCACCTACCACAAACTGTTTATTGGCATCATATAAGGATAACCGGGAACTTAAACCTAAACGGTCGGGCAAAGAGATAAACTGCTTTTTCTGATTCTGATTCTGATTCTGGCTTTGGTTTTGATTTTGGTTCGGGCGCTGTGCAGTGTCGCCAGGTTTAGCTTCCGATTTTCTGTCTGGACGGAAGATATTCTGATTGGAACTTAAAGGAAATTTGAGTCCTTCAAAAGGCTGATACTCTGAAGGTAAATTCAACTCCATCATGCGTAATTCTTCTGCATCTAAAATCGGTTTGCTCTGCTCGGTTTTATTTAGTCCCGGAGAAACACTGATTAAAGTATTTTCCTGAAAATAACGCTGCTGCAAAGCAATATCATATTGACGACGTAACCACCAGCGAGACAAACGGTCATAGTCATCCGGTGCAGCCGTGCCTTCGATTTGCAGGATTTGCGCTTGAATGGCATTACCCCAGTCATGATAAACCGAATAGACGCCAGCCAGATTACTAATCACATGATCCAGCTTCTGCATTTCCACATCTGCCACATAACGGGCAAAGTTCTTTTGCATGGTCCAATGCAATACACCCAAACTGACCGTGGTAATCACTAACGTCGTGAGTAATACGGTCAAAAACAAGCGCAAGGCGATCGGAACACGGCGAATATTCAAAAGCAAAGTCTCAAAATTTCTTCTCAATTAGGTCATTGTAACGAACCTTCTAAAAAAATACTCTTCATTGTTTCTTCATCATTATTGTTTAATCTTTAACTATCAAATTTCGTTTTTTTCATTGGAGATAACAACAATGAATTCCATGGCAAAAATAGCTTTAGTGGGCGCAAGCCTAATTAGTATGGGTGCTTTGACTGCCTGTCAATCCACCAATACCGTTCAAGATAAAGATGCTGATCATGCGCGCATGATGCAGGATCATCATCAAAAGCATAAACGAAACATGACACCTGAACAGCGTGAGCATTTTCAGCAAGCCCGTGCCGAACGCCAGCAAATGATGAAAAGCATGAAAACAGCTTGTGATGGTAAAGCGGTCGGCTCTGCCGTACAAATCAAGGCTGGTGAAAAGACCATTGATGGTACATGTAACATGCGCTTCAAAGCGGATCGTCAAGAGATGAAACGCATGCGTGGTGAAATGAAAGATATGCATATGCAAGGTATGGCCGGTGGGATGAAAGGCATGCAAATGCGATCATCAGAACCACTCACTGATGCCAAACGTGCTGAACTAACCAAGCAATTTGATCAGCGCCTGGCACAACGTCAAGCGCATCAGCAAGCCATGTTAAAAGCTTGTCAGGGCAAAGCCAATGGCGCTGCAGTACAAGTTAAGGTGGGCACCCACAGTATGAATGGTAAATGTGAAGTTCGCTTCCAGCCTAAAGCACCTGTTGCTCCTGCTGCAATAAAGTAAGCATCATAAAACCTCTCCCAAATAAAAAAGGCGCAATACTGCGCCTTTTTTATTATTTATAAAATTTTACGTTTTTGACTATTTATGACATCGAATAAAACATAAAAGCATTTACACTCAAGCTACTTAGCAATTTCAAGTTAGAAATCTTTGACTTTACAGTCACCAAGAAAACGCATGGAAACGCTTGTACCAAGTAAGAAGATGTTGCACGATTAAGCCATACAAATACGTGTTATTGAAAGCACGTTTCAATGTTTATTAGGATTATAAGCTGGTTAAACCAGTATTGAGGAAACCGATATGCCACAATACAAAGCGCCCTTACGTGATATGCAATTTGTTCTACATGAATTGTTAAATGCTGAACAACATTATGCAAACTTGCCGGCATTTTCTGACACCGTAAGCCGTGAATTGGTTGATCAATATTTAGAAGCTGCGGCTGACTTTTGTGAAAATGAACTTTCTCCTCTAAACCAAGTGGGCGACCGTGAAGGTTGTACCTGGAACGACGGTGTAGTGACTACACCTACAGGCTTTAAAGAAGCGTATCAAAAATATATCGAATTGGGTTTCCCGTCACTTTCTGCTGAAGAACAATATGGCGGTCAAGCATTGCCTGTTTCTTTAGGCAACGTGATCTCTGAAATGGTCGGTACTGCAAACTGGGCATGGGGCATGTACCCAGGCCTTTCACACGGCGCAGTACGTACTTTGGAACATCACGGTTCTCAAGAACAAAAAGACATTTACCTGCCTAACCTGGTTTCAGGTGTATGGACGGGTACCATGTGCTTGACTGAATCTCATGCAGGTTCTGACTTGGGTATTATCCGTACTAAAGCTGAACCAAATGCAGATGGCAGCTATGCAATTTCTGGCGAGAAAATCTTTATCTCTGCTGGTGAACACGACATGGCAGAGAACATTGTTCACATCGTGTTAGCGCGTCTTCCTGGTGCTCCGAAAGGCACTAAAGGTATCTCATTATTCATCGTACCAAAATTTAACCTCAATGCTGATGGTTCAATTGGCGAGCGTAATGCAGTACGTTGTGGTTCAATCGAACACAAAATGGGTATTCATGGTAACGCGACGTGTGTAATCAACTTTGATAACGCAAAAGGCTTCCTGATTGGCCCTGAAAACCGCGGCTTAAACTGCATGTTCACGTTTATGAACACTGCTCGTATTGGTACTGCGGTACAAGGTCTTTCAGCTTCTGAAGGCGCGTTCCAGGGTGCATTGGCTTATGCTAAAGACCGTTTGGCAATGCGTTCACTTTCAGGTGTTAAAGCACCAGAAAAAGAAGCAGATCCAATCATTGTTCACCCTGCTGTACGCAACATGCTATTAACGCAAAAATCTTTTGCTGAAGCTGGCCGTGCATTGGTTTACTTGTTGTCTTTCTATGCAGACACGGTAGAGCAAGGTGCAACTGAAGAAGAACGTAAAGCTGCGGACAACATGTTGTCGCTACTTACTCCGATTGCAAAAGCATTCTTGACTGAAACCGGTTCTGAATCTGCGAAACACGGCGTTCAAGTATTCGGTGGTCATGGTTTCATCTCTGAACACGGCATGGAACAGATTGTTCGTGATACACGTATCGCTTGCTTGTACGAAGGTACCACTGAAATTCAGGCGCTTGACCTGTTAGGTCGTAAAGTTTTGGGTACTCAAGGTGCAATGTTGAAAGACTTTACCAAAGTCATCCATAAATTCTGCGAAGCCCATAAAGACAATGCTGCAATGAAAGAATTTGTTGAACCGCTTGCTGCTCTGAACAAAGAGTGGGGTGATTTGACTATGCAGATTGGTATGCGTGCAATGCAAAACCCGGATGAAGTTGGCGCTGCTGCAGTAGATTACCTGTACTTCTCTGGCTATGTAACGCTTGCTTACCTATGGGCTCGTATGGCACTTGTTGCTCAGGAAACATTGGCTGCTGGTACAACTGACGTAGATTTCTACAACGCGAAAGTGACTACTGCCCGTTTCTACTTCAAGAAAATTCTTCCACGCGTTCGCTCACACGTTGACGTGATTGCGGGTGGCGTTGAGCCATTACTTGCTTTAGATGCTGAACACTTCGCATTCTAAGTACATGGTTTTAAACTGATGTGAGAAAAAGGACGGTCAGACTTTTGACAGTCCTTTTTCTTTATCAAAGATAGAAAATAATTAACCTTTAGTCGTCTAACAACATGAATTTTCCTGTATTAGACTCATCAAACCGAACTGAATCAAACAATAAACAGGTGACTCACTATGCCAATCTATAATGCGCCTCTTGCGGATATGAAATTCATCCTGAACGATGTTTTCAATGCAGAACAATTCTGGCAAAACAATGAAAATCTTGCGCATGTTGATGCAGCAACAGCAGAAGCCATTCTTGAAGAAATGGCGAAATTTGCACAAAACGTGACTTTACCTTTAAACCGTACTGGTGATGAAGAAGGTGCAACATATAGCAACGGTAATGTGACCACACCTGCTGGCTTTAAAGAGGCCTTCAAACAATATGCGGAAGGCGGCTGGATTGGCCTGGCAGCAGATGAAGAATGGGGCGGTCAAGCCATGCCGAAAATGCTGACTGTGCTTGCAGACGAAATGCTGTTCGCGACTAACCCATCTTTCATGCTCTACCCGCTTCTTTCTGTCGGTGCAGGTATGGCGTTAAACAGCTATGCATCTCAAGAGCAAAAAGAAACCTATTTACCTAAAATTTATTCTGGCGAATGGTCAGGTACCATGTGCTTAACCGAGCCACATGCCGGTACAGACCTGGGTATTATCAAAACCAAAGCTGAACGTAACGAAGACGGTACTTACAACATTACTGGTACCAAAATCTTCATTACCGGTGGTGACCATGACCTGGCTGAAAACATCATTCACCTTGTTCTTGCGAAAACGCCTGATGCACCTGCCGGTTCACGTGGTATTTCACTGTTTATCGTACCGAAATTCCTGGTCAATGAAGACGGTTCTTTGGGTGAACGAAACCATGCAGGTCCAGGTTCAATCGAACACAAGATGGGCATTAAAGCCTCTGCAACTTGCGTGATGAACTTTGACGGTGCCAAAGGTTATTTAGTCGGTAAAGAAAACGAAGGCCTGGCTGCCATGTTCGTGATGATGAACTACGAACGTCTGTCTATGGGTATTCAAGGTTTAGGTGCTTCTGAGTTTGCTTACCAGAATGCTGCGCAATATGCGACTGACCGTATTCAAGGCCGTAGTGCTTCTGGCGTGAAATCTCCAAACAAACCTGCGGACAGTATTTTGGTCCATGGTGACGTACGCCGTATGCTGCTTAATGCACGTGCCAACAACGAAGCATCTCGTGCCTTTGCCGTGTATGTCGGTCAACAGCTCGACATCACCAAATTCTCGACTGATGCAGAAGCAGTGAAGAAAGCCAATGACCGTGTTGCGCTATTAACGCCAATCGCAAAAGCTTATCTGACTGACACAGCATTTAACGCAACTTTAGATGCACAAATGGTGTTTGGTGGTCATGGCTTCATTCGTGAATGGGGCATGGAACAGTGTATCCGTGACTTGCGTATCTCACAGATTTACGAAGGTACCAACGGCGTTCAATCACAGGATTTGATCGGCCGTAAGACCATTAAATGTGGTGGCGCTTTCATTGCAGAATACATCCAGGAAATCCGTGATTTTACCAATGGCCTAGATGCAGATCTTAACTTCATTAAAGATGCTACTTTAGATGCAGCAGCAGAAGTTGAATCGGTAACGCAATATATTTTAGAAGCAAGTAAAGAGAATATCGACTTCCCGAATGCAGCAGCAGTGGATTATCTGCATGCAGATAATCCACTG
>NZ_DJDC01000147.1:0-4434 GCF_002430855.1 Acinetobacter sp. UBA5934
CAAATCACGAATAATTCGCTGTGGTAGAGGCAGTTCCTCAAAAATCAGTGAAGGCACGGCAATGCTTTTTTGCTTGCGCTGAATAAATTCCCAAAGCTTGGCCAAATACGCCATATCCTGGGCAATTTCCGCTTCAGGAATCCCCTCTGCCGCGGTACGCACAATGACACTACCAGGTAATTGATGCTCGCTTTGAATCCGTTCGATCATTGAACGCAGTCGATCTCGCTCCTCTTCAGATTCAATGCGTTGTGATACCCCAATATGATGACCATAAGGCATCAGCACAAGATAACGTGAAGGAATGGAAAGATCGGTACTGAGGCGCGCGCCTTTGGTCCCCAGCATGTCTTTCATCACCTGGACAGTCAGAATTTGACCAGGTTGCAGCAGTTCAAAAACATTGGGAGTCGGTTGATTGCGCGGCCAGACCATATCATTGATATGTAGAAAAGCAGTTCGTGAAAGACCAATATCGACAAAAGCAGCCTGCATACCCGGAAGTACACGTACCACTTTACCTTTATAAATGTTGCCAACCAATCCACGCTTAACCGTACGCTCAACAAACAACTCATTGACCGTGCCGTTCTGGATTAAGGCCACACGACATTCCATAGGTGTGACGTTAATCAACAACTCGTCAGACATAATAAAACTCAAAACATTATAAAAATTCTTTTTGAGGTCAGTTAATTTAGTGCCTTAACTGCCTGTAATAACTGTACGGTTTCATGTAAAGGCAAGCCCACGACATTGCTATAACTGCCTTCTATACGGGGAATATAACGCGATGCGATGCCTTGAATAGCATAACCACCCGCTTTGCCAATCGGCTCCCCAGTGGCCCAATAATCTTCCATATCATTGAGACTTAATTTTTGAAACTCAACCTGCGTTCGTACCACTATACTTGATTTTTCTGTACTTGTACGCACACAAACACCGGAAAATACATCATGCTTGCGACCGGAAATACGCTGCCACATTTCAAAAGCATGTTGTTTTGAATCAGGTTTCCCTAAGATTTGATTGTCCACCCCTAAACTGGTGTCAGCGGCAATCACAATGGCATCCGGAAATTGCTCCAGGACCACCTCGGCTTTGCTACAGGCCAGACGCTCTACATAGGCGGCAACATCTTCGCCCTCAACGATAGATTCATCAATGTCTGGACTAAAGATTTCGAAATCCAGACCCAACTGTTGCAGCAGTTCCCGACGGCGCGGTGAACTCGAAGCCAGAATTAAACGCGCCATTTTTTTAGCATAAAATACATGACCGGGAAAACCAGCAGACTGGTCAATAAAGGTTGCCAGTGTCGGGTGATGGAAAATTGCAAACCACCCATAATTTGCAAAATCCAGGTCAAAAATAGATGTGCCAGCACTGCCAGGAAACTGATAATCCACAGATTTCCAAAAGTCAAAATACGTCGTTCACGGGTTAAAAACCGGACAATAAAAGTGATCAACACAAAACTTAAGGCGTTCATACCCAAAGGTGCATCTAGCAGCAGGTCGGTAAATATTCCGGTGGCAAAGGCAAACCAGATTCCGCACCATGTAGGCTGACACATCACCCAAAACAGCATGAGCAGCAGCATAAATAAAGGCCGTGCACCTGACACTGCATAAGACAATGGATAAACCATCAGCACGGAACAGAAAATGACTGAAACAATAATGGCAATTAAAGGATCACGATTGGTTTCAGCACGTAATTTAGCGAGTCGCATGCGGCTGCTCCATCGCTAGTGAATCAGAAAACAGGACGACCACATGATGCCCACCTGCCAGTTGCGCGGCTGGAATCACTTCAATCTGGGCAAACTCACCTGAATTATGCCGATTCACTTTAGAAACTGTACCCACCAGATAACCCGCCGGGAAATGTGCCCCCAGACCTGAGCTATAGACTTTTTCGCCAACCTTGACATTGGCGCTGGTCGGAACATATTCCATCTTCAAATGACCTAAATCACCTGTACCCGATACAATGGCACGCATCCCGGTATGTTCTAGACGCACGGAAAGAGAGTGTTCTTTGTCGGATAGCAACATAATACGGCTACTGTGCGAATTGACATTAATGATCTGCCCCATGATACCCTTGTCATCCAGTACGGTTTGCCCGACTTTGAGCTGACTGCTGGAACCACGGTTAATCACAATAATATGTCTTAAAGGATCTGCATCGGTACCGATCACTTCTGCAATTTCCATGCGCCCATCAATAATCAAAGGGGTATCGAGCAGACCTCTTAAACGGGTATTTTCAGCAGAAAGTTCAGATAATTTTTGCAGACGAACCTGAGCCTGTAACAGCTCGGCTTGCATCGCGGTATTTTCACGACGTAACTGGGCTTCAGACTTGGTTTGTTGATTGAGCCATTCTCGCGATAACACCGGATAACTTGCCAGGGCATAAATCGGATTATATGCCGCGTACAAGACATCACGCGCGGGTTGAATCACATGAGGCATGCGCCAGTTAAAAAACAGCACAACCAGACATGTGATGACCGCAATGATAAATGAGCGAAAAGATGGCGGTTGTCGAGAAAACAGTTGTGTTTGCACCCGCCTTGTCCTTTACTTAACCTACAAATAGCATATCGTGATTTGGATTATCGAAGAATTCCAGGACTTTACCACCACCACGAGTCACGCAAGTCAGTGGATCTTCGGCCACAACTACAGGTAAACCAGTTTCTTGGGCAAGAAGTTTGTCCAGGTTACGCAGTAATGCACCACCACCTGTCAATACAATGCCACGTTCTGCAATGTCAGAAGACAATTCAGGCGGGGTTTGTTCAAGGGCAGATTTCACCGCAGAGACAATATTTTGTAGTGGATCAGAAATGGCTTGGGCAATTTCAACTGAAGTCACGGTAATTGCACGAGGCACACCTTCTGCAAGGTTACGACCACGAACTTCGATTTCGAGTATTGGAGCACCTTCATCCGGCAATGCCATACCGACTTCTTTTTTAATCACTTCGGCAGTGGTTTCACCAATCACACAGCCATGCGCTTTACGTACGTAGTTGATGATCTGTTCATCAAATACATCACCACCAATACGTAGCGAATCTGCGTAAACACAGCCCTGTAATGAAATGATTGCGATTTCAGTGGTACCACCACCAACATCAACCACCATAGAACCACATGCCTGCTCAACCGGCATGCCTGCACCAATTGCAGCAGCCATCGGCTCTTCAATCAGGCGAACATCACGTGCACCGGCATTGAAGACTGCTTCACGAATGGCACGGCGCTCAACCAGAGTTGATTTACACGGTACACAAACCACAACACGCGGTGCAGGCGGGAAAAGACGCTTTTCATGGACTTTACCAATAAACTGGTTCAGCATGGTTTCGGTCACTTCGAAATCGGCAATCACTCCATCTTTCATCGGGCGGATTGCAGAGATATTTGCAGGTGTACGACCAAGCATTTGTTTAGCATCAAGACCAACAGCGGCAACGATTTTTTGTGAACCACTGTGACGAATTGCCACAACCGTCGGTTCATTTAATATAATGCCTCGTCCTGGTGCATAAATAAGTGTATTTGCTGTACCTAAATCAATGGCTAGATCGGGCGAAAACAAGCCAATTAGTCTTTTTAGAATCACGGAGACGTTCTCGATTAAACTTTATGTGGACGCAAGGTGGCAACTTTAACTAAATGTGATGATTTGAACAAGTCAATCGCTTATTATAACGCACGATATTTTGAATTTTTTTAATACTGATTAGGTAATATTATGTCTACATCGGATGCACAGCATTCTGCGGATTTAAATGCACAAACAGTTTCAGCAATCGCACATCTTGCACGATTGTCGCTAAATGATACGCAATCTGCTGAATATGCTCAAAGTCTAAATAAAATTTTAGGCATGATGGAAACCTTAAAAGGCATTAACACTGAAGGTGTTGAGCCGCTTAAAAGCCCATTTGACAATCCACAGCCCTTACGTGAAGACGTGGTTTCTGAAGAAAATCATCGTGAAGAATATCAAGCTGTTGCACCAGCAACCCAAGATGGCTTGTACCTTGTTCCGCGCGTGATTGAGTAATTTTTATTCAGTTAAATCATTTTATTAAATTAAACGTAAAGAAATATTTCTCATGACAGATTTACATCGCTTATCGATTCGTGAACTTTCCGAGGGTTTGGCTGAGGCTAAATTTTCGTCTCGCGAATTAACAGAACATTATTTAAAACGCATTGAAAAAATCGATGCTCAAGTACAATCTTATGTCACTGTCACGCCTGAACAAGCACTGGCTCAAGCCGATGCAGCTGATGCAGCCATTAAAACAGGCAATGCAAGTGCTTTAACCGGTGTTCCAATTGCGCATAAAGATATTTTCTGTACCCAAGGCATTAAAACCACTGCCGGTTCTAAAATGCTGGA
>NZ_DJDC01000103.1:0-8263 GCF_002430855.1 Acinetobacter sp. UBA5934
AAACCACAGATTTTAAGCAAATACGTGGTGCTGAAAAACGATTACATCAATCAGGTCATTGATATTTACCACCTCTAAAATTTGCCACTACGTCTTCAGCCAAATGGACAGTTGGCTGAAGCAGGTCACACGTTTTAAATATTTATAGGATTCTAGCCATGTCAAACCTTAATGTTGCACTTCAATTTGAAGATGAGGTTACACGTTTTATCAGCGTTGCTCAAGGTGAAACCTTATCTGATGCTGCGTACCGTCAAAAAATCAATATTCCTCTGGACTGCCGTGATGGTGCTTGTGGAACATGCCGTGCGTTTTGCGAGTCAGGTTCGTTTGACATGCCTGAAGAAACCTATATTGAAGATGCATTAACGCCTGAAGAAGCCGCTGAAGGCTACATCCTAGCTTGTCAGTGTAAACCGACTTCAGACGCAGTATTCCAAATTCAAGCTTCATCAGAAGTCTGTAAAACTGAAATTCACGCCTTCCAGGGTACGCTTGAGCGTGTTGAAAAATTATCAGATTCAACCATCACTTTTGATATTCAACTCGATGAAAGTCAACCTGACATTCATTTCCTCGCAGGTCAATATGTCAATGTCGGTATTCCGGGTACGACAGAAACTCGTTCTTATTCTTTCAGCTCTAAACCGGGTAACCGTTTAACCAGTTTCGTGGTACGTAACGTACCGAATGGCCAGATGAGCGAATTCTTAAGTAGCAATGCCAAAGCGGGCGACAAAATGACTTTCGCCGGTCCATTTGGCAGCTTCTACCTGCGCCCTGTAACCCGCCCTGTCTTGATGATGGCGGGTGGTACAGGGATCGCACCATTCATGTCGATGCTGCAAGTGCTGGAAGAAAAAGGTTCAGAGTATCCAGTGCGTTTGGTATTTGGTGTGACCAATGACTTTGACCTGGTTGCCATTGAAAAGCTGAACGAACTGCAAGAAAAATTCCCGTGGTTCGAATACCGTACAGTGGTTGCTAACCCGGAATCTGCACATGAACGTAAAGGTTATGTGACTGGTCATATCGAAAACGAATGGCTAAATGCTGGTGAGGTTGATATCTACCTGTGTGGCCCTGTACCAATGGTTGAAGCGGTTCGCGGTTGGCTGGATGCTGAAGGCGTAAAACCTGCAAGCTTCCTGTTCGAAAAATTCTCTGCGAATTAATGATTTGAAGATGCGTATTTGTTTAGAAACTATTTGATACGCGTAAACGTCATCCGCTGCTGTACGAGGCAAACCAAATTCAGATACATCTAAGTTTCTGCGACAAATTTAACTTACATGATGCAATGGACGAGTTCAGCGGATGACAATGGTTTTGCCTACTTTTGCCAAAACAAAAGTAGGTCGAACCGAAAGTTAAACCTTATGTTGATTTATAAAAGCAAGACTCCGTCTTTCCTAAATCAAATTTAAAGGTTTTTTAATCGCAGATATAAAGATTGGTTCATGAGTTAAAAAAATATGACTTCAAATCAAAGATTTTTAAACAAAGTCGTAATCGTGACCGGTGCCGCGCAAGGCATCGGTCGCGGTGTCGCGTTGCAAATGGCGAGCGAAGGCGCTCAAGTCGTCATGGCTGACCTTTCCCCTTATGTGGAAGAAGTTTTGGCTGAAATTGAAGCGACTGGCGGTGATGCAATTACCGTCAAAGCCAATCTGGAAACGTTTGCCGGTGCTCAGTCAGTCGTTGAAAAAGCCCTTGAGACTTATGGCCGTGTCGATGCCCTGATCAACAACGTCGGTGGCGCGATCTGGATGAAACCTTTCGAGGAATTTTCTGAAGAGGAAATTATCAAGGAAGTGAACCGTTCATTGTTCCCGACCTTGTGGTGCTGCCGTGCAGTTCTGCCTGAAATGATTAAAAATCAGAAAGGTACCATTGTAAACGTATCTTCTATTGCCACACGTGGTATTAATCGTGTTCCCTATTCAGCATCCAAAGGTGGCGTAAATGGCCTGACGGCTTCCCTTGCCTTTGAACATGCCAAAGATGGTATTCGCGTTAACGCAGTTGCAACGGGTGGCACCGAAGCACCTCCCCGTAAAGTACCGCGCAATACCAATCCACTGACTGAATCTGAACAAGAATGGATGCAGCAAGTGGTAGATCAGACCATTGACCGTACGTTTATGGGTCGCTACGGCACAATTCAGGAGCAAGTGAATGCGATTGCATTTCTGGCTTCCGATGAATCATCTTATATGACAGGTACGGTAGTACCGGTCGGTGGTGGTGATCAGGGCTAGTCCTGATCACCACGATTTTTAACAGGCTCATGGTTCGACGCAAGGAGGCACATTACCAATGAACACCCTGTTTCAGACATTAAAAAATGACTGGTCAATTTCAGCGACTGTTGCAGGATTTTTAGCAGTGCTGATTTCCTATTCAGGGCCACTGATCATTTTTTTCCAGGCGGCACAGCAAGCCCAGGTTTCCCCAGCCATGATGATTTCATGGATTTGGGGAATTTCTATTGGTGCGGCGCTCGCAGGTATCTTTTTATCAATTAAATACAAAATACCTGTCGTCACCGCTTGGTCTGCGCCCGGAACGGCACTATTGGTCACACTGTTTCCCGATATTTCGCTCAATGAAGCGGTTGCGGCCTATATCACCTCTGCTGTGGTGATTTTTCTCATTGGGATCACCGGTTATTTCGACAAGTTACTGTCCTGGATTCCTCAAGAAGTGGCTGCCGGAATGATGGCGGGAATTTTACTGCAGTTTGGTTTAGGGCTGTTCACCGCGACCGATACCATGCCCTATATCGTCTTTGGCATGCTGGCGGTATTTTTGCTGGCCAAGCGTTTCAGTCCACGTTATGCCATGGTCTGGGTGCTGGTTGCCGGTGTGATTTTAAGCATGGTGCTGGGCAAGATTAATCCGGTCACGGCAGATTTCAGTCTGGCAATTCCGCAATTTATTGCACCGGAATGGACCTGGAGTTCAACCCTGAATCTGGCTCTCCCACTCATTCTAGTCAGCCTGTCTGGCCAGTTTTTACCGGGAATGGCGATTATCAAACTCAGTGGTTATGACATGCCAGCCAAGCCAATTATTAGTGCAACCAGTATTGCCTCGCTTGCAGTGGCCTGTGTAGGGGGTATTACCATCGTACTGGCATCTATCACGGCTGCTTTATGTTTGGGTAAAGACGCGCACGAGCTGAAAGAAAAGCGTTATATCGCCGGTGTGGCAAATGGGCTTTTTTATATTTTAGGCGGCTTATTTGCCGGCAGCATCGTCATGCTGTTTAGCCTGATGCCCAAAGAATTAATTGCGGCTTTGGCAGGACTGGCATTACTGGGTGCGATTGCCACCAACATTTCCGTAGCCATGGGCAAAGAGTCGCAACGTGATGCAGCACTGATCACCTTTTTAGCGACTGCTTCCGGCATGCATTTCTTGGGACTGAGTTCAGTCTTTTGGGGAATTTGCATTGGCCTGGTAGCACATTTTCTGCTGTCACAGAAAAACCGTAATGCTGTTGCGGTTACAGCATCAGATTCAAAACGAGTTTAAAGACATCCATCAGTTTAGGATATGTAAGGACCAGATTATGATAGATAAAAGTTCATTATCATTGAAAGAAGCACTCTCCCAGATCAAGGACGGTTCTACCATTATGATCGGTGGTTTTGGTACAGCAGGTCAGCCTGCTGAACTGATTGATGGTCTGATCGAATTGGGTATTAAAGACCTGATTATTGTCAACAACAATGCCGGTAATGGCGATTATGGTCTGGCAAAACTGCTTAAAGCTGGTGCTGTTCGCAAGATTATTTGTTCTTTCCCGCGTCAGTCTGATTCCTGGGTATTTGACGAGTTGTATCGTGCTGGAAAAATTGAACTGGAACTGGTACCACAAGGTAATCTGGCTTGCCGTATTCAGGCGGCTGGTATGGGCTTAGGTCCAATCTATACCCCTACCGGTTTTGGTACTTTGCTGGCTGAAGGCAAACCGACCATGAACTACGAAGGCAAAGACTACGTTTTAGAAAATCCGATTAAAGCTGACTTTGCTTTAATTAAAGCTTCTAAAGGCGATCGTTGGGGCAACCTGGTCTACCGTAAATCTGCGCGTAACTTTGGTCCGATTATGGCGATGGCGGCTGATGTGACGATTGCTCAAGTTTCTGAAGTGGTTGAACTCGGTGCACTGGATCCAGAGCACATCATCACCCCGGGAATTTTTGTTCAACACGTTGTTCAAGTTAAACCTGCACAATAATTGGCATCGGAGATAAATAATGAGCTATAGCAAACTGACCCGTGACCAGATCGCTGAACGTGTGGCACAAGATATTCCTGATGGCGCTTATGTGAACCTCGGTATTGGTTTACCGACCAAGATTTCAAGCTACCTGCCAAGCGATAAAGACGTCTTCCTGCATTCTGAAAATGGCCTGTTGGCATTCGGTCCTCCTCCTGCTGAAGAAGACCGCGATCCTGAGCTGATTAATGCCGGTAAAGAATTCGTGACCTTACTTGAAGGCGGTTCTTTCTTCCATCATGGTGATTCATTCGCAATGATGCGTGGTGGTCACTTAGATATCGCGGTATTGGGCGCATTCCAGGTGGCTGAAAATGGCGATCTGGCCAACTGGCATACTGGCGCACCGGATGCAATCCCAGCAGTCGGCGGTGCAATGGATCTGGCTGTGGGCGCGAAGAAAGTCTTTATTACGACTGACCACGTGACCAAAAAAGGCGAGCCAAAAATCGTGGCTGAACTGTCTTATCCGGCTACTGGCCTGAAATGTGTCGACCGTATTTATACTGATCTTTGTGTGATTGATGTCACGCCTGAAGGTATGAAAGTGATTGAGAAAGTTGAAGGTCTGTCATTTGAAGAATTACAGTCAATGACTGGTGCCAAACTGATTGATGCGACTCAATCAAATTAAGGGGAAGTCCCTCCTTTCTTGCACTTAGTTTTAAAAGCAGTGCTTTAAAACATGTTCAGGAGGGATTTAGGGAGGATTTTTTTGAAGAATAAAATTACTTCATTAAATCCCTCCCTTGCGAAGCAATGCTTCTCACCCTTTAAAAAGGGAGGAGTTTTCTTCTTTTAAATATGTGAGCAAATACACAATGAAAAACGCATATATTATCGATGCCATCCGTACCCCATTCGGTCGTTATGCCGGTGGCCTCGCGCCTGTCCGTGCAGATGACTTAGGTGCACTTCCAATTAAAGCCTTAATGGAACGTAATCCATCGGTGAACTGGGAACAGGTCGATGACGTCATCTATGGCTGTGCCAATCAGGCCGGTGAAGACAACCGTAACGTCGGTCGTATGTCTTCTCTGCTTGCAGGTCTGCCTTATCAGGTGCCAGCAACGACTGTAAACCGCCTGTGTGGTTCATCGATGGATGCAGTCGCGATGGCAGCGCGTGCGATTAAAGCCGGTGAAGCCCATCTGATTATTGCCGGTGGTGTAGAAAGCATGTCGCGCGCGCCATTCGTGATGGGCAAGTCAGAAACAGCGTATGGCCGTAGCCAAAAGATTGAAGACACCACCATGGGCTGGCGTTTTATCAATCCTAAGCTGAAAGAAATGTACGGCGTAGAAACCATGCCGCAAACGGCTGAAAATCTGGCGGAACAGTTCAACATCAACCGTGAAGACCAGGACAAGTTTGCCCTGACCAGCCAGCAACGTACTGCAGCAGCGCAGGCCAAAGGTTTCTATAAAAATGAAATTATTCCTGTAGTGATTCCACAGCGTAAAGGCGATCCGGTGATTGTCGATACTGATGAACATCCACGTGCCTCAACCACCCTTGAAGCCCTCACCAAACTGAAACCGGTGGTGAAAGCAGACGGTACGGTGACTGCTGGCAATGCTTCAGGGATCAATGATGGTGCAGCGGCCCTGCTGATTGCTTCTGATGAAGCAATTGCTCAACACGGTTTAAAACCACGTGCCAAAATTATTGGCTCAACGGTTGTGGGTGTTGAACCACGCATCATGGGCTTTGGTCCAGCTCCTGCCATCAAGAAATTATTAGCGCAAACCGGTCTGACTTTAGAGCAGATGGACGTGATTGAACTGAATGAAGCCTTTGCTGCTCAAGCGTTGGCATGTACACGTGACTTGGGTATCGAAGACGGTTCAGAGAAAGTCAATCCAAACGGCGGTGCGATTGCTTTGGGCCATCCACTGGGTGCTTCAGGTGCGCGTCTTGTAACGACTGCACTCAACCAGCTGGAACAAACCGGTGGTCAATACGCTCTATGTTCAATGTGTATTGGTGTCGGTCAAGGCATCGCTTTAATTATTGAACGTGTTTAATTATTAAATGCTCGCTCGATCCTCCTTTCGTAAAGGAAGGATCGAGCGAGGATTAAGGATTCTAAAAAAAATGCCAACATTTACATCCAACGATGCACAGATCAATTACCAAACTTTTGGTAATGCAGCCAACCCAGCCTTGATTTTTTCTAACTCATTGGGCACCAAATTCAGCATGTGGCAACCACAAATTGAATTTTTCCACCAGGACTATTTTGTCATCTGCTATGATACCCGTGGTCATGGGGGTTCCTCTGCCCCAAAAGGCCCTTATACCTTGCAGCAACTTGGGCAAGATGTAGTCAATCTGCTTAATCATTTAAACATCCAGAAAGCTACATTCTGTGGTATCTCCATGGGTGGGTTAACCGGTCAATGGTTAGCGATTAACAAACCTGAACGTTTTAGCCATGTGATCGTCTGCAATACAGCAGCCAAAATTGGTCAGGAACAAGCGTGGTTAGAACGTGCCGTACTGGTGCGTGAGCAAGGTCTGGCGCCGATCGCTTCAACTGCAGGCGGACGCTGGTTTACTGATAAATTTATTCAAAGCAATGCAGCTGAAGTTGAAAAATTGCAAAATAGCTTGGCAGCCGGCAGCGCTGAAGGTTATGCAAGTTGTTGTGAAGCTTTGGCTAAAGCGGATTTACGCGAACAGCTTAAAGATATTACTGTGCCCGTATTGGTCATAGCAGGTCAGCAAGATCCGGTGACCACAGTGGCTGATGGTCAATTTATGGTTAAGCACATTCCAAACAGTCAGATGTTTGAAATCAATGCCTCGCATATTTCGATTATTGAACAGTCAGAGCAATTTAATCATCTCCTGCAATCATTTTTATCTTAATGATCAGGATGATGGTTAACATTTCATAATGGTAGCCCAATAAAGATACAAGCTAAAGTTACAGAGCTTTCACGGTTCTGCTTTAGCTTGTCATAACACCTTGTAATTACTATTAACTATTTTATTTATATCAATATTTGAGTCATGCAAATGCATTTTCTACTCAATGTCATATTTTATATCAACGCCATTCCATAAAATCATTTGATCAGGTTTTGGATTTTTGAGGAATATGTACTCAAATTTTAAGTCTTTTTTACACGAATTTGACCTGATCTGTTCATCATTATGATTGGCCAATCTGCTTGGATGAGCTATTCAATTTCTAAATATTTTACAGCATAGCTTCTTATGTTTTCTTGAAATTGTCTGTGCATAGCCTCATCTTAAAATTTAAGGCTTATATTTTAAAGTGAGTACTATCATGACTCCTGAACAACGCTTTCAAGCCGTATTAGCCCAATCAAAACAACATGATGATGAAAAATCTCAGCGATCCAAATTGGAAAATAATTTAATTGTCATCAGTCATGAATTGAAAGAACTGGCAGATCGAATTGAAGAACAAGTGACCGATCTGATGTTCATCGAAATGGATCATTTTTTAGAATCGCAAGGCTGGAATTCTGAATTTATAAATGCCAAAAATAAAAGATACAGTCTAAATGATAAAAATATTTATATCAGTGCATTAAAACCTGCAATTGGCAAATTTTTATTTGTGGTCAAGCATGATCTATTTGAAAGTACTGAACATCATATTGAAGCATGTTTTAAAGACAGTACGACCTTAAGCCATTTTAAAACCGCCATGCAAGGTGGAGACCTTAAAAATGATATCCCCATCAAAGCACTTGAGGAATGGTTAAAGGGCTTACAGTTAACCCTGCAAAAGTTAAAAATAGAAAGTGAAAATCTTCAAGCTGATGGATTGACTTATGAAGTCATTAAGGTGGGCCAGATTCATCATAAAAGACTGCCTAACTTTATCGAAGCTTTTTTATCCATACTGGAACATAGATAAGCCTGTTTAAAGTTAGGGGCAATTTTGAGTTCTATTTATAGGCGCTGTAACTCATTGACCGTACTTCCCTGTTC
>NZ_DJDC01000043.1:0-6330 GCF_002430855.1 Acinetobacter sp. UBA5934
GACAGTTTGGACCAATCAGACGCGTGCCATTGCCATTGGTTTCCAAATAACGTTTGGCTTTCAGCATATCGAGTGTTGGTACACCTTCAGTAATCACAACGATCAGCTCAATACGTGAGTCAACAGCTTCTACAATAGAATCAAGTACAAAAGGTGCAGGCACATAAATCACAGAAGCATCAGCCTGAGTTTCTTGTACTGCTTCACGCATGGTATTAAACACAGGTAAATCTAGATGTTTCTGCCCACCCTTACCCGGCGTAACTCCACCCACGACTTTGGTACCATAGGCGATTGCCTGTTCTGAATGAAAAGTACCATTTTTACCGGTAAAACCTTGAACCAAAACTTTTGTGTCTTTATTTACTAATACGCTCATGATCAATACCCCTTTAAGCTTTTACTGCAGCAACAATTTTTTCTGCTGCATCGGCCAGGCCATTTGCAGAAATCAATTTCAAACCAGATTCATCGAGTAACTTGGCACCCAGCTCGGCATTGTTCCCTTCCAGGCGAACCACAACCGGCACAGTGACATTCACTTCTTGAACTGCTGCAATAATTGCTTCCGCAATCATGTCACAACGTACAATTCCACCAAAAATATTAATCAAGACACCTTGAACAGAAGTGTCGGCAAGAATGATTTTGAAAGCTTCAATCACGCGTTCTTTGGTTGCACCACCACCCACATCCAGGAAGTTGGCAGGCTGACCGCCATACAGTTTAATAATGTCCATAGTTGCCATGGCGAGACCTGCACCATTCACCATACAACCGATATTGCCTTCTAAAGCCACATAGTTCAGATCAAACTCAGAAGCTTTTAATTCACGCTCATTCTCTTGTGATTTATCGCGTAATGCAGCGACTTCAGGCAGACGATACAGCGCATTAGAATCAATCCCGACTTTTGCATCCACGCAGAGAATATCGCCATTCTCACGTACAGATAGCGGATTGATTTCAAATAATGCAAAATCATTTTCAACAAAAGCCTGATAGGCTGCGGTCATAATCTTGACGAACTGGTTAATTTGTCCATCTTTCAAATTCAGCGCAAATGCTACTTCACGGGCTTGAAATGGTAGTAAACCCACCAAAGGATCCACTTCAACTTTTATAATTTTTTCAGGAGTTTCTTCGGCCACTTTTTCAATTTCAACACCGCCTTCAGTAGACGCCATAAAGGTGATACGACGACTAGAACGGTCAACGACTGCACCGAGGTACAACTCGCGCTCAACTGGATAAACATCCTCAGAGACTAAAATGCTGTTGACTGGCTGTCCATTGGCATCGGTCTGATAAGTCACCAAGCGTGAACCAATAATCTGATTGGCATATTCAGAGGCTTCGGCAGCTGATTTTACTACTTTTACCCCACCAGCCTTACCACGTCCCCCGGCATGCACCTGGGCTTTAAGTACCGCAAATTTTCCTCCAAGCTGCTCAAAAGCTTTTACGGTTTCTTCTGCCCTTGTGGCCAGAATACCTTCTTGAACAGGCATACCATATTTTTTTAATAACGTTTTCGCTTGATACTCATGTAAATTCATTGAATAACCTTTTATTACTTCTTTGCTTTGTTATAACCCACCAGTACCCAGACCTCCGTCATAGCAGCACCAGCATTTTTTAAAATCGTTATCTTTATTTTTAGATGATTGTTCCAATAAAAACAACCATGAAATGTAAAAAGAGCGACCTAAGTCGCTCTTTTTTCGAATTACTTACGCTTACGTTGAATCGCGTGAATTGCGCGTCCATCGACTGCCAAAGCAGCTTCATGCACGACTTCAGAGAAAGTTGGGTGACCGAAAGTCATCAACTGTAGATCCTCAACTGAAGATACAAACTCAAGCGCGATCATACCTTGGTGTACGATATCAGACGCAGCAGGTCCAATCACGTGCATACCAAGTAAACGATCTGTTTTTGCATCAGCAACAAACTTGACGAAACCAGCACCTTCACCAGCAGCGAGTGCACGGCCGTTGACAGCGAAACCGAATTGACCAGTTTTCACTTCGTGACCTTTTTCAGTCGCTTGCTGTTCTGTTAAACCTACCCACGCCGCTTCTGGATGTGTGTAAATTACAGAAATGATCGTGTCATAGTTCACTTGTGCAGCATGACCGTGAATACGTTCCGCTGCCATTACGCCTTCTTCCATTGCTTTATGCGCAAGCATTGGACCACGTACCAAGTCACCAATTGCATATACCCCTTCAACAGAAGTTGCACACCAATCGTTTACTTCAACCAAACCACGTTCAGTTAATTTGATGCCACAATCATCAGCCAATAAACCTTCAGCATAGGCACGACGACCGACACAAACGATCAATTTATCGAAAGTTTCAGTTTTGTCTTCGCCAGCTTGGTTATATTTAACCGTGACTTCACGACCGTTGATTTCAGTACCAGCAACTTTCGCACCGATACGGATATCCATACCTTGCTTAGTCAACAGTTTTTGGAAGTCTTTTGCCAAAGCTTTATCAGCCATTGGCAAGAATGCGTCCATTGCTTCAAATACAACAACTTCCGCACCCAAACGACGCCATACTGAACCAAGCTCAAGACCGATTACACCAGCACCGATCACGCCTAAACGCTTAGGTACTTCTGGAAATTCAAGTGCGCCAGTAGAATCAACGATTAAGTCTTGATCTACAGGAGCCACTGGAATATTTACAGGCACAGAACCAGTCGCAAGAATCACGTATTTAGGTTCTAAAACTTGAGTTTCACCTTCGTGAGAAACAAATTCTACTTTTTTACCGGCAAGCAGTTTACCCGTACCTTTTAACCACTCGATGCCATTACCTTTAAGTAATTGATCGATACCGCCAGTCAATTGATCTACAACTTTGTCTTTACGAGCCAGCATTTTAGCAAGATCAAATTTAACTTCACCGGTCGTAATACCATGGTCATCTAAATGCTGAACGGTATCTTCATAACGATGTGAAGAATCAAGTAAAGCTTTAGACGGGATACAACCGACGTTTAAGCAAGTACCGCCTAAAGATGGTTTACCTTTATGAATACGTTTTTCGATACACGCAACTTTAAAACCAAGTTGAGCTGCACGAATCGCTGCTTCATAACCACCTGGTCCACCACCGATAACAACAAGATCAAACTGTTGAGACATGTTTATCTCCAAAAATGGGCCTAGAGTTTTGCCCTAAGCCCATGGATTTATTCTAAAGAATTAAAGGTCAAGGATAAGGCGAGCAGGCTCTTCTAACAATTCTTTGATTGCTACAAGGAAACCTACAGCTTCTTTACCATCAATTAAACGGTGATCATAAGACAATGCAAGGTACATCATTGGCAAGATTTCTACTTGACCATTGACTGCCATTGGACGGTCCTGGATTTTGTGCATACCCAAGATCGCAGTTTGTGGCGTGTTCAAAATTGGTGTAGAAAGCAATGAACCGAAAGTACCACCATTGGTAATAGTGAACGTACCGCCAGTCATGTCTTCAATGCCTAATTTGCCATCACGAGCTTTACCAGCATAAGCGCGGATACCGTTTTCTACTTCAGCGTAGTTCATACGGTCTGTATCACGAAGTACAGGAACCACTAGACCACGTTCAGATGAAACTGCAACACCGATGTCATAGTAACCATGATAAACAATATCATCGCCATCGATAGAAGCGTTTACCGCTGGGTAGCGTTTCAGTGCTTCAGTCGCTGCTTTAACGAAGAATGACATGAAGCCTAAACGTGCGCCATGACGTTTTTCGAATGCATCTTTATATTGAGCACGCATTTCCATGATTGGTTTCATGTTCACTTCGTTGAACGTCGTTAACATTGCAGTGCTTTGTGTCGCATTAAGCAGACGTTCAGCAACACGTTTACGAAGACGAGTCATAGGAACGCGTTTTTCGATACGTTCACCTACAGCAACGCTTAAAGGCGCAGCAGCAGGAGCAGCTGGTTTAGCTTGATGGTTTACAACATCTTCTTTAGTGATGCGGCCACCGCGACCAGTACCTGAAACGTCAGTAGCAGCAATACCTGATTCTGTTAATGCTTTACGCACTGCAGGCGCCTGGTCAGCAACAGGTTGAGCGCGCTCAACTACAGGTGCATTACCTGCTTCTGTTTGTGCAGCAGCTTGTTCAACTTTTTCTTCAGACTGAACTGCTTGAGTTTGATCAGCGCCAGAAACAGCACCTTCTTCAAACTGTGCAATTACTTCATTCGATAATACTGTATCGCCTTCATTTTTAATGATTGAGGCAATTGTACCGTCAGCAGGAGCAACAACTTCTAAAACAACTTTATCAGTTTCGATATCGCAGATCACTTCATCACGTGATACAGCTTCACCTGGTTGTTTATGCCAAGTTGCGATCGTACCGTCTGCAACTGACTCTGGGAATACCGGTGCTTTAATTTCGGTTGCCATTATTTAGAATCTCCTGATTGTTCAGCTGCAATCGCGAGTGCGTCATTTACCAGCTGAGCTTGTTGTTTTGCATGCAAATATGGTGAACCACAAGCCGGTGCAGCAGAAGCTTCACGACCTGCATAACTGATACGAACTTGTTTACCCGCTTTCATCACGTCGTCATATAGACGCGGAGCGATGAACAACCAAGCACCTTGGTTTTTCGGTTCTTCTTGAGTCCAAACCACTTCTTTTACGTTTGGATAAGAAGCAAGTACTTCAGCAATACGTTGTTCTGGATATGGGTACAATTGTTCGATACGAACGATTGCAGTGTTGTTTAATTCTTGCTCACGACGTTTTTCAAGCAAATCGTAATAAACCTTACCACCACAAAGCACAAGACGAGTGACATCTGACTTGTTGATGTTGTCGATTTCATCGATCACAGTCTGGAATGTACCAGTTGCAAGTTCTTCCAATGTAGAAGTTGCAAGTTTGTGACGAAGCAATGACTTCGGTGAAGTCACAATCATTGGTTTACGGATTGGACGGATTGCCTGACGACGCATCGCATGGAAAATCTGTGCCGGTGTCGTTGGCGTAATCACTTGCATGTTGTCTTCAGCACATAGCTGCAAGAAACGTTCTAGACGTGCAGATGAATGCTCTGGACCTTGACCTTCAAAACCGTGTGGAAGAAGCAATGTCAAGCCACATACACGCTCCCATTTGGTTTCACCAGATGAGATGAACTGGTCGATTACCACTTGCGCACAGTTAGCAAAGTCACCGAACTGAGCTTCCCAAATAATCAAGCTCTTCGGTAAAGTCGTTGCATAACCATATTCAAATGCTAGCACCGCCATTTCTGACAATAAAGAGTCATAAATTGCAGTACGCGGCTGGTTTTCTTTCAAGTTACATAATGGAATGTAAGTTGAACCATCTACCTGGTTATGTAGTTTCGCGTGACGGTGTGAGAAAGTACCACGGCCCACGTCTTCACCCGTTAAACGTACCAGGAAGCCTTCATCAAGAATGGTCGCATACGCTAAAGTTTCTGCAGCACCCCAGTTCAGCGGCATTTCACCCGTTTGCATTTTCAGGCGATCATCAATCACTTTCGCTACTTGACGTTGCATCACGAAGCCTTCTGGAAGCTCGCGCATTTTTTTGCCAAGTTCTTTTAAGCGTTCGATCGGGAAAGTGGTATCCCAAACGTCAGTGTAATCATGACCTAGATAAGGTGACCAATCCACAAACATTTTGGTATTTGGCTCAAGAACAAGTGCGTTAGCAACGTGTTTACCTGCTTCAAGGTCAGAACGATATTGTTCAACCATGGCATCAGCTGAAGCACGATCCAATACACCTTGTTGTACAAGTTGATCAGCATAAAGCGTACGTGTGGTCGCTTTCTTGTTGATGACTTGGTACATCATTGGTTGAGTTGCAGCTGGTTCATCTGCTTCGTTGTGACCGCGACGACGGTAGCAGAACATGTCAATCACGACATCCTTACGGAATGTATGACGGAAATCATGAGCCAATTGAGAAACGAACAATACTGCTTCAGGGTCATCACCATTGACATGGAAGATTGGCGCCTGAATCATTTTCGCAATGTCAGTACAGTATTCTGTAGAACGTGCATCACGTGGATCAGACGTTGTGAAACCTACCTGGTTGTTTACAACGATGTGAACCGTACCACCCACGGTGTAACCACGCGTTTGTGACATTTGGAAGGTTTCTTGGTTTACACCTTGACCTGCAAATGCAGCATCACCATGTACGATGATTGGCAATACGTCATCACCGCCAATGTCTTTACGACGTACTTGACGAGCACGTACCGAACCTTCAACTACAGGTCCAACAATTTCCAGGTGTGACGGGTTAAA
>NZ_DJDC01000032.1:0-4046 GCF_002430855.1 Acinetobacter sp. UBA5934
ACTTTACCAGCTTGGTGACCACATTGTTTCGCATCAGAAACCTGGTTTTCGATTTGTAGTGCACAAGCACCCGCTTCGATCATTTTCTTCGCAAGAAGGTAAGTCGCTTCTTCGTTACCGAAACCAGCGTCGATGTCCGCAATAATTGGCACAACGTGAGTTTGGAAACCATCGATTTGTGCAGTGATTTCAGCAGCTTTAGCAGTGTCGCCCGCTTCTTGAGCTTTTTTAAGCGCACGGAACAAGTCGTTAAGTTCTTTCGCGTCAGCTTGACGTAAGAATGTGTAGATTTCTTCAATCAATGCAGGAACAGAGGTTTTTTCGTGCATAGATTGGTCAGGAAGAGGACCGAATTCTGAACGAAGTGCAGCAACCATCCAACCAGAAAGGTAGATATAGCGACGTTCAGTCGTACCGAAGTATTTTTTATTCGCAATCATTTTTTGTTGTGCGATGAAACCGTGCCAGCAACCCAAAGATTGAGTGTATTTGCTAGAGTCAGCATCATAAGCAGCCATATCACGACGCATAATCGCAGCTGTATATTTAGCAATGTCTAAACCGGTTTTAAAACGATTTTGCATTTGCATACGTGCAGCATCTTCAGCACTGATGTCTGCCCAAGTGTTGCCAAATTTCGCTTTTAATTCGCGGATTGCATCAATCGCTGTTTGGTATGTAGTCATGATATTTTCCTGTAATAATATTAGGATTGCATCAAGCGAAGGCTAAAATCATACTCATATTATTTGTTTAGATTTAGAGCGCTTCGTTAAGATGAACACAGATTAGAGGGAGTTAAAAAATTAATCCAATATCCTCTGTTAATTCTCGGTATTTATTTAAAAAATATGTAGATCAAAGTCGTATTATATTTATGTTTCAAAATTTTAAATCATTGTTTTAACTTATTTTATTAAAAATGAGTAAAATCGAATTTTGATTACAAAACATTCATTTTGCTGATTTTTTCTTCATTAGACTTAAGTCTTGCCTGTTCATCAAAAAGCTTGATTTGTCATTTTTAAATCGATTTTTGCGCATTTTCACATCATCTTTTCAAAATACATCTGTATATTATTCACCCTATTGATACTTTTATTTCCTTGAATAAGCAATTCTGCCTTAAATTAACAAACTCGCCTGATCGTCGCTTGTTTATCTCATATTAGTAAAATTTTTATTGCTTCTATCCCTGTATTAATTCATTTTAACTATATCAAATCCCACCTTATCTCGTTTCTTTTTTCGGCAATATTCCTACACAAGCCTTGTTGCTTATGGCATAATCGAAATAATTTCATGAGTTTATTTTCGGTATTTCTTGTATGAATCTGGAGCGGGTCGACCTCAACCTATTAATATATCTTGATGTACTGCTTCGCGAAAAAAATGTAACGCGTGCTGCAGAACAATTGGGTGTCACCCAACCTGCAATGAGTAACATTTTGCGTCGTTTACGCAACTTATTTAATGATCCGCTGCTCATTCGTTCTTCTGAAGGAATGACCCCAACAGAACGTGCTCTGGAATTACAACCGCGTATTCGCGATGCACTTTCTGATTTATCCATGATTTTAGAACCGCGTACCGAATTCCGTCCTTATACTTCTAATCGTGTTTTCCGTATTATGACTTCGGATTATGCGGAAGCGACTTTAGTACCACGTTTGGTAAAGGCATTACGCTCCGAAGCACCGAATGTTGTACTCGACTTCTTGACCCCAAGTGACGTGTCTTACCGCGATATGGAACAAGGTAAAGTTGATCTTGCGATTAACCGCTTCAATGAAATTCCACAAAGTTTCCACCAGGTCCTGGTATGGCGTGACAGTTTTTCGTGTTTGCTTAACAACAAGCATCCTGCGGCAGGGAATTTAAACCTTAAAAGTTATTTAGATGCACAACATATCTGGGTTTCTAAAACAGGCATGGGCGTTGGCTTTGGCGTCAATCCGGAAAAACAGGCCGGTTTGGGCTGGATTGATCAGGCTTTAGAGCGTATCGGGCAAAAACGTAAGATTTCGGTCTTTACCCGGCACTATCAAATGCCAGGACTATTGGCAGCCAATGTAGATCTGGTGGCGACGCTGCCTACACGTATTGCTCGCTTACAAGCCAAAAATCAAAACTTGCTGCTGAAAGACCCGCCCTTCTATATTCCCGAGTTTGAATTGAAGATGGCATGGTGTCCGTTATTACATCATCACCCTGCACACCGCTGGTTACGTCAGCTGATTTTATACGTTGCACGTCAAATGATTGAAGAAGAAAATCGCGAATTTTTAAGCAATAATTCGCAATTTTCCCACTACTAAATACGATTTTTCTTAACTTCTTCTTTTTTAAGCTTATACTGTATTGACTTGGGTAGTAATTGTCTTACTACCTGAAGTTCTTTTGTGTTAAAAATATTCATAATAATGATGATCCACAGGTGGATTTGTGAGCCTCTTTCAAAATATCGTCATCATCGTCATCCTTATTGTCGGGGCAGGTTTTTTATCTTTAACTGAAATTGCCCTTGCGGGTGCACGTAAAGTTAAACTTAAAATCCTTGCTGAATCGGGCGAAGAACGCGCTCAAAAAGTATTAGATTTACAGGAAAATTCAGCCGATTTCTTCGCAGCATCGCAAATCGGTTTAAATGCCGTTGCCATTTTAGGTGGTATTCTCGGTGAAGGTGCCTTTCGTCCTTATTTTCTTGAACTGGTCACAGGTTTTTATCAAGGCCCCTGGGTAGAAACCATCAGCTTTACCCTATCATTTACCTTAGTCACTTCACTGTTTATTTTATTTGCCGATTTAATGCCAAAACGTTTGGCCATGATTGCGCCGGAAAAAATTGCAGTATCGGTGATTAATCCGATCCAAATTTTTATTACTGTCTGCAAGCCTTTAGCCTGGTTTATCAATACGATTGCCAACCTGTTATTCCGCCTGTTTAAAGTCAATACCACCCGTGAAGACAATATTACCTTTGCTGATATCTCTGCCGTGATGGATGCTGGTGCCCAAGCTGGTGTATTGCAAAAACAGGAACATCACTTTATTGAAAATGTGTTTGAGCTTGAAGAACGAAATGTTCCTTCAAGTATGACCACGCGTGAAAATGTGATTTTCTTTACGCTTAAGGAATCAGAAGCCAGTATTCGTCAAAAATTGGCAGAATACCCGTATTCTAAGTTTCTGGTTTGCAGTGAAAATATTGATGATGTGATTGGCTATGTCGATGCCAAAGATATTCTGGTTCGTATCCTTAACAATCAGTCCTTACTACAATTGAATGAAAATACCATTCGTAATGTATTGACCATTCCCGATACCTTGACCCTGTCTGAATTACTCGACCGTTTTCGCTCAACCAAAGAAAAATTTGCTGTTGTGATCAATGAATATGCCTTGGTGGTCGGTGTGATTACCTTGTCTGACATTATGATTACCGTGATGGGCGACTGGGTTACTCCAATTGAAGCAGATCAGCAAATCATTAAACGTGACAATAATTCCTGGTTAATTGATGGCAGTACCCCCATCGAAGATTTGAAACATGCCCTCGAAATTGATGAAATGCCGGATGAAGAGAATTATGAAACTCTGGCTGGTTTTATGATGTTCAAGCTGCGTAAAATTNNTAATTCCTGGTTAATTGATGGTAGTACGCCGATAGAAGACTTGAAGCACGCTCTGGAAATTGATGAAATGCCAGATGAGGAAAATTATGAAACCTTGGCCGGTTTTATGATGTACCGTTTACGCAAGATTCCACGTCCTGCCGACACTGTCATTTATGATAACTATAAATTTGAAGTGGTCGATGTTGATCATTTTAAAATTGACCAACTATTAGTTACACGTCTTTTAAAGGAAGTGGAAAATAACCATACTGAAGAACCGGAGTAATCTGGTTCTTCACGCTTTACCTAAAACAAAAATAATAATGAAACACACTGATGAATTTTTCATTGATCGCCCTTCTCGCCTGCCTGAGTTTCTATTCAGGCCTTTATCTGATCTATTATTTTTTTACTCAGCAAACTCAGCCT
>NZ_DJDC01000121.1:0-3641 GCF_002430855.1 Acinetobacter sp. UBA5934
TAAAACGCCAATTTGACGACGTTCATGCTCAGAACTTACAGCACTTTGAATCACAGGTTGAACGCGACTTGAGTTGCGACCTAATAAAAGGAATTGCTCACGTACATTGCTATGTGGTTGATCACCTTTAGGGAATTTACCGAAGTATTCCTGCCAGTCAGCTCCTACTGAGTCTGGTGACGTTAAATACTGCTCATAAAGTTCTTCAATATACGCTGCACTGTCAGCGCTAAGTTCAGTGTCAAGACGCAGTGCGTCAGCAACTTCTTGCATTTGTGGACCCATTTCCTATTGCAAAAACATTTTCAGGATGCTTTTTAAGCGAACCCATGATTAATAATGTCAAATTGGTAACATGACATTAGTCCCCATCAGGCATAAGCCATGAGGCGTTATCAATACATTAGGAATAACCCAATGTGAATAATGAATCATAACGCCCTCATTGGCATCATCACTCATTTAAATACTCGGCCAAAACCGAGCAATTTTTTGCAAATCGACTTAGAAAAAATAACTACATGACTTAGTTTTTCTAAAGCGATTTATATCTATTTATAAACCTTATACATAATTTCCGATGTTGAAAAAATGTACGTAAATTAAGCGCTTTTTTTAAATATAGCTTTGTGTCAAATCGTAACATGTTCTCCAGTTACAATTGATTTTTTTGACACATACCTCTCATAACTCAGCGAAATACATACGCAGTATTTTCATCTAATATATGGTGCTTTATCTCATAATTAGATTCAATCTAGACCAAAGTCCTACCCCACTTCGGCACATATAACAAAAGAGAGCACAATATTTAAACTGGCCCTCTTTATATACGTTATATGATAACATTTTAATCTCAACTTTGCAGATTCAAGCTTACGATTAGCGCTTTAATCGCCAATTCAAACAATCTCACAACAATCTCACAACAATCAGATCATTTTTCAGCATATCTCTGCTTCAGTTTTAATCAATTATATATTTTTAAAAAACTTCTGCACACCCTGCCCCCCTCTCTATTCGTATAGTTATTTAGTATCAGAACGATATCCATAATTATTAAAAGCATAAAAAAGCACACCATGAGGTGTGCTTTTTTTGACTGGGACAGATTAACCTGCTTGGTCTAACAACATGCTACGGATGTGACCGATGGCTTTAGTTGGATTAAGACCTTTAGGACAAACTGAAACACAGTTCATGATACCTTTACAACGGAACAAGCTGAATGGATCGTCAAGACGAGCCAAACGATCTTGAGTTGCTGTATCACGTGAATCGATGATAAAGCGGTATGCATTCAACAATGCTGAAGGACCCAGGAACTTGTCCGGGTTCCACCAGAATGATGGGCATGCAGTTGAACAACATGCACAAAGAATACATTCATACAGACCATCCAGGTGCTCACGCTCTTCAGGAGACTGTAAACGCTCCTTCGCTGGCGCAGGCTGGTTGTTGATCAAGAATGGATGAATTTTGTTGTACTGATCGTAGAACTGATTCATATCTACAACCAAGTCTTTAATCACAGGCAGACCTGGTAGCGGACGAATAGTGATTACTTCTGGTAAATCGTTCAGGTTCCAAAGACACGCCAAACCATTTTTACCATTGATGTTTACACCATCAGAACCACAAATCCCTTCACGGCATGAACGACGGAACGTTAAAGATTCGTCTTGTACTTTCAACGCAAGCAGAGCATCAAGCAACATACGGTGCTTGTCTGTCAACTCAAGTTTAAAAGTTTGCATGTACGGTGCTTTATCCTTATCGGGATCGTAGCGGTAGATATTAAATGTACGAGTACCTCTACTCATCTTACTTCTCCTAATTAGAATGTACGTGGTTTAGGTGGAATTGCATCAACCGACAATGGACGGTAACGCACTGGCTTGTACTCAAGATGGTTATCAGTTGAGAACCATAATGTGTGCTTCATCCACTCATCATCACGACGACCATAAGGGTAAGCTGGATGATCTGGAGACTCTTCAAAGTCAACTACAGTATGCGCACCACGGCACTCTTTACGAGCAGCAGCAGAAATTAGCGTTGCTTTAGCAACTTCATACAAGTTTTCAACTTCAAGTGCTTCAATACGTGCAGTGTTGAATACTTTAGATTTGTCTTTCAAATGAATATTGCGAACACGTGGCTCAATTGCAAGAATCTGTTTTACACCTTCTTCAAGCAGTGCAGATGTACGGAATACACCAGCATGGTCTTGAACGATGTCACGGATTGCATCAGCAACGTCTTGCGCATTTTCACCCGAAGCTGATTCATCAAGCTTACGAATACGGGCAACAGTTTGCTCAAGCACAGTTGTAGGAAGTGGAGCGTATTCATCACCGTGGTGTTTAGTCACGTAGTCGATGATGTGTTCACCCGCAGCTTTACCAAATACAACCAAGTCAAGCAGTGAGTTGGTACCTAGACGGTTTGCACCATGTACAGATACACATGAACATTCACCGATTGCATAAAAACCTTTCACTGGTTTAGTGAAGTCACGGCCTTCTTGATTGGTTGAGTAAACGTCATTTTCTTTGTCGTAGTGAGTAACAAGCGCTTCAGTTTCGCGAGTTTCAGGAACAACAACCTGGCCATGAATATTCGTCGGAATACCACCCATTTGGTAATGGATTGTTGGTACTACCGGAATTGGCTCTTTAGTGATATCCACGTTCGCGAATTTCTTGCCAATCTCGAATACAGATGGAAGACGCTTCATGATTGTATCCGCACCCAAGTGCGTCATATCAAGCAGAATATAATCGCCTTTAGGACCACAACCACGACCTTCTTTAATTTCCTGGTCCATAGAACGTGATACGAAGTCACGTGGCGCCAAGTCTTTCAAAGTTGGAGCATAACGTTCCATGAACGGTTCGCCGTCTTTGTTACGAAGGATTGCACCTTCACCACGACAACCTTCAGTTAACAATACGCCTGCGCCCGCGACACCCGTTGGGTGGAATTGCCAGAATTCCATATCTTGCAATGGAATACCTGCACGAGCAGCCATACCAAGACCGTCACCAGTGTTGATATAAGCGTTTGTAGATGCACGGTAAACACGACCCGCACCACCGGTTGCGAACAATGTCGCTTTTGCCTGGAATACTGCAATTTTACCAGTTTCCTGGTCAATTGCTGTTACGCCCAGTACATCACCTGCTTCGTTACGAATCAGGTCAAGCGCGATCCATTCTACGAAGAATTGGGTGCCCATTTTCACGTTGCTTTGATAAAGCGTATGAAGAAGTGCGTGACCGGTACGGTCAGCTGCAGCACATGCACGTGGAACTGCTTTCTCACCGTAGTTTGCAGAGTGGCCACCGAATGGACGCTGGTAAATTGTACCGTCTGCGTTACGGTCAAATGGCATACCTAAGTGTTCAAGTTCATAAACCACTTGAGGTGCTTCACGCGTCATGAATTCAATCGCGTCTTGGTCACCTAACCAGTCAGAACCTTTAACTGTATCGTAGAAGTGGTAGTGCCAGTTATCTTCTTGCATGTTACCAAGAGAGGCACCGATACCACCCTGCGCTGCTACAGTATGCGAACGTGTTGGGAATACTTTAGTTAATACAGCAACTTTCAAACCAGCTTGAGCAAGTTGGTAAGAA
>NZ_DJDC01000124.1:0-779 GCF_002430855.1 Acinetobacter sp. UBA5934
TTTTTCAAGTTTAGTCCAAGTTTCAGCACGTTTAGCTTTTTCACGTGATAAAACTGTTTGACCCATACCGTTGTCAAGAGCTTCAACAACAACATCAACAGTATCGCCAACTTGAACTTCAAGTTCACGTTGGTCGTTTAAGAATTCAGCGCGGTCAACGATACCTTCTGATTTAAGGCCAGTGTCAACTGTTACCCAATCAGAATCGATATTTACTACAACGCCTTGGATGACAGCACCCTTTTCAACGTTGAGGTTTAATTCGCTTTCTTCAAAGAGGGCTGCAAAAGATTCGGTCATGATATACCTGATAAAGTCAGCGGTCTTGGATCAGACAAGGCCGGTTTAATTAAGCTTCCACATAGTCCGTAATAAACTGATCTAGCTATGCTTTCGCTGAAAAAATTCTTTAATTTACTAATTGCTGGTCAACAAAACTGGTCATCAACTTGAATACTTCATCAATGCCCAATGCGGAACTATCGATAATGTATGCATCTGCTGCTGGCTTGAGTGGGGCGACTGTACGCTCCATATCACGTTTGTCTCGAGCTTGTATATTAGCTAAAATGTCGTTTATTTTAACATCTAGCCCCATACCCTGCAACTGCTTTACTCGTCGCTCAGCTCGCGATTCAGCCGATGCTGTCAGATAAATCTTGGCTTGTGCTTCCGGAAAGATGGCTGTCGCCATATCACGTCCATCTGCAACCAGCCCTGGAGCTTGCGCAAATGCACGTTGACGCTCCAATAATGCTGTTCTAAGTTCAGGAATTGCT
>NZ_DJDC01000124.1:910-6962 GCF_002430855.1 Acinetobacter sp. UBA5934
AGGAATTGCTGCAACTTTTGAAGCAAACTCTCCAACACGTTCCGTACGGATGGTTTGAGTCACATCTTCCCCATCAAGTTCAACACGAGTACCCGCTTCAGTCGTAACAAATTTTATGTCTAAATTTGTTGCAATTTTAACGCACCGTTCCAGTTCAGAATCCAGGCAATCGAGTAAATCCTGTTGATGTAATGACAGCCCGAGCAGACGATAGAGAGCACCTGAATCAAGCAAATGAAATTGATAATGTGCTGCCAGTTTAGCGGCAAGGGTGCCTTTTCCCGAACCACTTGGCCCATCTATGGTAATAATTTGAACTGTCATTAATTTTCCACTTTGCGCTATACAGTTTTAGCTAATTTTGAAAAACCTAGTTTAATCGCAGATTTAAGCTGTGCAAGGATTAATTTACTAATGAAAGGTGCACGTGCCTGCAATTCAATCGTATAGGTGACCAAAGTTTTATCCGCATCTTTTGCTTCAAACTCGATAATGCCCAGATGATGTTTCACCAAAGGATTTTTCACAATCTGGTATTCGATACGCTGATTCGGCTCCAGCAAAGTAATTTGTTCCTGTAAAGGTTTAATCGGACCAAACCCCATACGGCGCACCGAACCCACCCCATCTAGACGTTCAGGATCACTGGAGTCTTTAACCCGCTCAACCTGAATCGGTGCAAATGCGACATTGTAAGTGGCATGCTTAGATAACAATTCGAAAACCTGATCGATGGGTGCGTTAAATTCTTTTTTTACTTGAATAGAATTCATGACTTATCCTGATTTTTATTGACAATACTCATTGTCATTATAGTTTACATGGTTTGAATTAATGATTCTGATCATTTAGGGACTTTTCTTGTAACTTCTGCAATCTTTTTTGCTCACGGCGCATTTTGAAAAAATCGCTGAGCTGTTTAGAACACTGCTCATCCAGACATCCGGCAGCAAAATCAAACTGATGGTTATAGTATCCGGTTTCCAATAACTTGCGTGCACTGACCAGCGATCCTGCTTTCGGCTCGGTGGTGCCAAACACGACTCGTGACACCCGCGCATGAATCAATGCCCCGACACACATGGTACAAGGCTCTAAAGTCACATACAGAACCGAGTCTTCGGGCAAACGATAATTATTCAGATGAGCACAAGCCTGGCGTAATGCCTGAACTTCAGCATGTGCTGTCGGATCATTTAAACAAATGGGCGCATTATATCCTGCACCAATAATCTGATTTTGACTGACAATGACTGCACCCACAGGAATCTCTTGTTTTGAGGCTGCAATGGCAGCTTGCTCATAAGCAAACTGCATCCAGTATTCATCAGTCAATTGTGGAGCATCAGTCATATTATTAGCTGATTACACCGTAATGCTTTAATAAATCATTCCAGCTTTGGATATTGGTCACGGGTGGACAATCAGACAAAATCGCTTTTAAAGAAAAATCACTGCCCTTTTTCCATTCTGGAGACAGGTCTTTATCAACCAAACGTGCCCGCACGCCTTCTACAAAATCTGGATGACGAATCTTCCAGTTGGATATTTGCGTTTCCAGTTCAAAAACTTCATTCCAGGAATGAACACGCTTGCCCCATTGCCACAATAGCCAGGTAATTGCAGCAGTCGCAGGCGAACCCTTTTGCAGGTTTTCACTGGCTTGACGGAGCCAGTCGCTGCGTGCATCACTGAGTCCGATAATCGATTCATAGTCCTGTTCAAAGTTCACCCCGCGGCAAACACTATGAATAACATCCAATGAATTTTGTAAAGGACCCGGACCCACAGGTCGATGCATACTGTTTAAGGTGTCATCAATAGCACGAAAATCCCCAGCAGGATAATGTCCCCAGTCAATATCCAGCATTTTTTCCAACACATTATCACGCTGCGCCTCACAAATATGAGTAGCCCAGCCAATCCCGTAAGCGCCAGCAGCAGTCATGATTGAACCGGTTAAACCGGTAAACAGGCCAATCGCGCCACGATCTGCCAGGAAGCGGGTTGCACCCACGTCTGGATACAAGCCAATGTTGATTTCAGGCATCGCCAGACGTGAATAAGGGGTAACCAAACGAAATGGTGCAGCCATAAACAGGCCCAAACCACCACCCATCACATAACCTTCGCCCCATACCAATACCGGCTTGGCATAATTATGAAGTAACAGGTCTAATGCATATTCCTGCTCAAAGAATTTATTGGCAGTCGCAACCTCGTCATTGATGACTAACTGACGAAGTTTACGCACATCACCACCGGCGCAAAATGCTTTAGGCGTAGTGGAGTCCAGCCAAATCGCTTTTACCGCATCATCATAATGAAAATCTTGGAACACCTGCAAAAGTGCAGTAACGATAGATTCATCCAGGGCATGTAGAGATTTCGGGCGGTTCAGGCGAACAACGCGCCAGCCATTTTTCGCTTCCTCTACAATAAGATCGGGATGATAATTTTTTAATTCAGGAGATTGTGTCATGCGTCCAGCTGCCAATTGATCGGCTCAATGCCATTTTGTTTCAGATAATTATTTGCTTTCGAAAAGACTTTACAACCAAAAAAACCACCACGGTTTGCTGACAAAGGCGAAGGATGTGCAGCTTTCAATACCAGATGCTTATTTTGATCGATACGTTGTCCTTTACGTTGCGCATACGCGCCCCAAAGGATAAATACAATGTGTTCACACTGCTCGTTTAAAACGTCAATTACGTGATCAGTAAAATCTTCCCAGCCACGTTTTTGATGTGATGTCGGCTGTCCTGCCTCGACAGTCAATACTGCATTGAGCAATAACACTCCTTGTTCAGCCCAACGGGTTAAATCACCATGCTTGGGAACAGGAATACCAAGGTCGGTATTTAATTCATGAAAAATATTACGTAAAGATGGTGGTAATGCAACCCCTTTTTGTACTGAAAAACTTAATCCATGCGCCTGATTGGGACCATGATAAGGGTCTTGCCCCAGAATAACGACTTTAACGCGGTTAAAGGGGGTTGTATTTAAAGCATTAAAAATGAGTGAATTAGGTGGATATATAACTTTATCCGCATTTTTTTCAGTAACAAGAAACTGTTTTAAATCATCCATTTTCGCACTGAGCAAAAATTCGCTCAAGGCACTCTTCCAACTTGCCTCTAACTGGATTTTATCGAGTTTCGTTTGCTGCGGTTCAGTTAAAGACATACTTCCTTCCTAATTCTTTCTTTGTTCAATATACCCATGAATTGAATATCTTTAGATTTTCACCTGAAGATCAACCGTTGGGTTTTGGAATTTAAGGCCTTGTTGTAATTTTTCATACATTTCAGGATCTGCCCATTCCACTCGAACCTGTTCAGAAAACACAATTTGATCAAGGCTGAGTACACCCATTTGCTCATTTTCAATATCTTCGATAAAGCTTTGCGCATAACCGGTATCAGTTTCATGCACAATCACCGAATAGACCTCTACATCGCCTTCCCCGTTTTGGGTTTCGGTAGATGCAAGCACTTGCTGTGCCAGATAGAAGAAAATACGGGAAAACTGTTCTGCAGAGGGTGAAACGGGTAAAGACACCCAGCGTGCGCTAAATTTTTTACAGGCATCAATATATTCAGCATCATCATGTTGCCAGAAGCAGATCGCATGATCAAAACTGTCAAAAATATCTTTGATTACGCCTTTTAATAATCCGAAGTCATAGACCATTTGACCATGATCAAGCTTCGAAGCCTTAAGCAATAATTCAACTTTATAGCTATGACCATGAATCGAACGCTTACAGCGATCCGATGTGCAATTTCGCACAATATGAGCATTTTCAAACTTAAATAACTTACGAATTAACATGTGCCGTGATGCAATCAAAAATCTGTGAATTGAACTCAATTATAAAGCAAATGCGAAAGTTATAAAGTAAAAGTGGCAATCTCCGCATGAATTTTACTGTTCAACATCATTTGAGAAACTCATCCAGCTTGAGAAATGACGGTGCCATTTTTTACCACACCGTTTTTAAGCTATCAAAATGGCGCCATGCTGCGAGATGCCACATAAACTGTTTTATCCTTTCGCACCAAATCACTACTGAACTGGCGTTTACGTCCACTAAGCATCATGTCAATTTTGGCTTTGAAATACTCGGATTTCACACCCAACAGATTACTGACTTCCCCGCGAACATCGGCACTGACCTGACTAAACGGCTCAATTACCCATAGGTCATTCACACTGGCAAAATACTCTAAGTTGCTTTGGCGCTGTTGTAACACCTGTTGTACCGCTTTAATGTCCAGCTTAGGGTCAAGACTTGCCAGCAACATTGCCGGCGCGGTATTTATATTTAATTTGCTGTCGGAGGTGGGTACAGCAGTCACATAATCGGCAATTTGCAGGTATTTCGCACCTTCAAAGCCGCGCACCAGTTTCAATTCTTGCACACTATGAAATTTACTGTTTGCCGGTAAATAGCCTTGTGCTAGTCCCTGATAATAGCTGGCTTCAGCCCCCATTGCGCCAATGGTTTCATTATCCACATCTTGCCAGTCAATCACGGCTTCACTCAACTTTTCCGGCAATCCCACACGCAGCAGCAATTTTTCAAACCAGGCTTTTGCCTGAGGATTTGGCGTACCATCCGCATTTACCAGGATATTTAAATTAAATTTTCCTGATTGATCTTCCAGGGTTCCAGATACAAAACCATCCTCTACAGGAAACGCCGGCATAGGTTTGGCCCAGTTTTCTTGCAAATGATCAATATCACCGGCATTTTCCGCATCATCAACCAGCAGTTCTGAAAAAAAGGCTTCAGCACTTTTGGCATATAATAGCGACTGGTTCTGGCGCATCAAATATGCCGTGTTCTCAGCCGTATTGGCCTGTCTTTTGGCAATAGTCGCAGCAAGGATGGTCGCCAAAGCTACCATGACCAGAATCGTGATTAGGGCAATTCCCTGTTGCGGCTTCATGTTCAATTGAATCAAACCTTATGAGGTAGAGTTGTTTGCATTGCTATTTGCATTGTTATTTGTGATGGTTTTTTGCTTTTTTAAATAGTCAGTGTTTAATAGACTGAAAATCCACTCATAGGCCACATCTTTGACGGTCAATTTAATTTTAATACCTTTCGGCAAGATCTGCTTTTGCGTGTCATCATTTAAATCTACCTGACCCTCTGGCCATGTGTTGATTTCATTCGGATTTAATCCCACAATTTCAAACTGGTCAACATCATTTAACAGCACACTGGATTCAGGCTGATCCCGCCCTGTACTATTTAAATTGCGATACTTTAATCGGTAGAGTTTCTTTTCATCGGCACGATATTGGTACTCCACCCTCTCATCTGGAGAAATACCCTGATTCAAGGGATCAGTCACACCGGTTTTACTAAAATTAAAACGACCATTTTGCAGCACCAAAGCAGGCTGAATATCCCCATTGATATTCGCATTGAGCGGCACAGCCTGAACAGTATCACGCAGAATTTGCTGATAGGCTTCTTGTAATTGACCTAAATTCACTTCATGTTGAGTATTACGATCTTTCACTTTAATTAAGTAATCAAATACTTTCCAACCCAATGCAGACAGTACCGCAAATATGGCAATCGCCACCAAAAGTTCAACCAAAGTGAAACCTTTTTTATTTTTCTTAGTCTGCTTTTTCATGCTTTGGCCTTCGGGTTAAAGAAAACCAAATGCGTCACTCCTGATTCAACCTTACCAGTTTCTACATTAAACAAACTGACCTGTACTTCTATGCGTTGTACATTCGGGCTAATGGTGGATTGTGCAGATTTATCAATTTGCCAGGTTTCACCCTGCTGGGTAACCTGTTTGGATTGAGTCCCTTGCAACCACTCCTGGTTAATTTCCATCACAGCAACTTCATTCAATGCCACAAATTGCGCTTTGGTTCTTAAAATTGCGTTCGAGGTGGCTTGAGTATATTGCATTGCCACTTTGGTAAATGCGATAGCCGCGGTCGCAAAAATAGCTAAAGCCACCATCACTTCTAATAGAGTAAAACCTGAGGCACGATTAAGTCGAGTAATACT